>JBDTTZ010000080.1:0-2046 GCA_040008015.1 Gemmatimonadota bacterium | reverse complement strand
CGGCGAAACGCCGGGCGCCCATGGTGCCGACTTCTTCGTCGTAGGTGAAGATGAGTACCAGCGGATGGCGCAGCGCGGCGGGATCCACCGCCGCCAGCCGGTTCATCGCAAGGGCGAGGAAACCCTTCATATCGGCGGTGCCGCGGCCGTGGAGCTGGTCGCCGCGCCGAGTCAGCTCGAACGGATTGGATTCCCATTCGGCCTCGTCGGCGGGAACCACGTCCATGTGGCCGGAGAGCACCAGGCCGTTTCGACCGGCTCCAGCCTCGGGACCGGCAACGACCACGAGGTTGGTCTTGGAGTGGTCCGCATTGGGGACCCGGTCAATTCGCACACCGGGCCGGTCGAGATAGTCCGCGATGAAATCCGCGATGGGCAGGTTGCTGTTACGGCTGACCGAGTCGAAGCCGACCAGGCGCTCTAACAACTCGACCATCTCAAGAGTTGGCACAGATCTCATTGGAAGGATTCACGTGGATCTAAAGGATATAGCGTCGCAGATCATCATCGTTGACGATTTTGCTCAAGCGCTCCCGCACCGCCGCCCCGTCGAACACCACCTTCTTGCTGGGGTAGTCGGGCAGCTCGAACAGCAGGTCTTCCATCAGCGTGGACATGACGGTATGCAGCCGGCGGGCGCCGATGTTCTCCATCCGGTCGTTCGCCATGAAGGCGAGCCGGGAAACTTCGGCGATACAGTCCGGCGTGAACTCCAGCTCAACGCCCTCGGCCGCAACCAGTGCCTGGTACTGCTTGGTGAGCGCGTTCTCCGGCTCGGTCATGATGCGGATGAAGTCCTGCTCGGTCAGCGGCGTCAGCTCCACCCGGATCGGGAAGCGGCCCTGCAGCTCGGGAATCAGGTCCGAAGGCTTGGAGACGTGGAACGCGCCGGCCGCGATGAACAGGACATGGTCGGTGCGCACGTAGCCATAGCGGGTCTGCACCGTGGATCCCTCAATCACCGGGAGCAGGTCGCGCTGGACTCCCTCGCGCGACACGTCGGGCCCGCTGCCCTGGGCCCGGTCCCCGGCGATCTTGTCGATCTCGTCGATGAAGATGATACCGTGGTTCTCCACCCGGTCGAGCGACTCGTTCACCACGTCGTCCATGTCCACCAGCTTCTTGAGCTCTTCGTCCACCAGGACTCGACGCGCTTCCGGTACTTTCACATTCCGCCGCTTCTTCCGGCGCGGCATCATGTCCTGGAGCACCTCGCTGAAGTTGATGTCGGTGCCCTCCATACCCTGGGGCGGCTGCATGAATTCCAGCATCGGGAAGTTCTGCGGCGCGACTTCGATTTCCACGTCGCGGTCGTCCAGCTTGCCGTCGACCAGGAGCTTGCGGAGCTTCTCGCGGGACCGCTGCTGGCTCTCCGCCCGGCCGGGCGGGGTTTCCTGCTTGGCCTCTCCGCTCGATGACACCACGAACAGGGTCGGCTCCTTCCCCGGCACCGTCTCGACCGGCGGCACCTCGGTCAGCGGCGGCAGCAGCAGATCCAGCAGCCGCTCCTCGGCCCGCGCCTCCGCCTGGGGATAGACCTCGTCTTCCCGCTCGGTGCGCACCATGTTGATGGCGGCGTCCACCAGGTCGCGCACCATGGATTCCGCGTCCCGCCCGACGTAGCCCACCTCGGTGAACTTGGACGCCTCGACCTTGACGAACGGCGCGCCGGCCAGCCGAGCGAGACGGCGGGCAACTTCGGTCTTGCCGACGCCGGTGGGGCCGATCAGGATGATGTTATGGGGCGTGATCTCGTCCCGGATGTCTTCCGGGGTCTGGGCCCGGCGCCACCGGTTCCGAATGGCGATGGCGACGGCGCGCTTGGCGGCATCCTGCCCCACGATATAGCGATCCAGCTCCGCCACGATCTGGCGGGGCGGCATTTCCTCGAGCCAGGGAGCCGGGGGCTCCGGGACTTCGGGAGACTGAGGAGGATGGAGAGGGATCGGATCGTTCATATTCGGATGTCTTTCAGTCTGCTGGAACCGTATGGGTTCCTGTGCGAGTCTGCCTTTTTCAACTCAGAGCCACAGAGGCTCAGAGGAT
>JBDTTZ010000079.1:0-3855 GCA_040008015.1 Gemmatimonadota bacterium | reverse complement strand
GGCGCGTTCTTCGTCGTTCCGGCCAACCTGGTCTGGACCAACATTCCTTCGGCCTCCACCGTGTTCAGCGCCTGCGGCATCCTCATCTTTGCGTTCGCCGGAATCGAAGGCGCGCTGATTCCCAGCGGCGAGGTGCGGGAGCCGGCCCGCACCGTGCCGCGTGCGGCGATCGTGGCGCTGGGTGGCGTCACCCTGCTGTACCTCGTGATTCAACTGGTGGCCCAGGGAATCCTCGGCGACCAGCTGGCGAGCGACAAGGTGACGCCGCTGGCCACCGCCGCCGCGGTCGTCGCGGGGGGCACCGGGCGCACCGTGATGCTGCTGGCCGCCTCCATTTCCATGTTCGGGTATCTGAGCGGCGCGGTGCTGGCGGCGCCGCGATGCCTGTTCGCCTTTGCCCGGGATGGATTCCTGCCGCGTCAATTTGCCGCGGTCCATCCCCGGTTTCGCACCCCGCATTTCGCGATCGTCGTCAATACCGTGATTACCCTGACACTCGCGATATCGGGCACCTTTGCCCGGCTGGCGATCCTGGCCAACGTGACCGTGCTTCTGCTCTACATGCTCTGCGCCGTCGCGGCGTGGGTTCTCCGGCGGCGGGACGTACGGATGGCGGGCGAGCCGTTCCGGATGCCGGGGGGAAGCCTGGTTCCAGTCCTGGCGGTTGGTGCGCTGGGTTGGATCCTGTTCAGCACGGTGACCGCGCGGGAGTTCCTGGCGGTGGGAGCGGTGGTGGCACTGGCGGTCGTGATGTATGGAGTTCGCGCGATGAGGACCGGAGCGCGCTGAGCACAGGAGCCTTTGCAAAGCTATCCAAGAGTGCACAACCTCAACACCGCACTGATTGCCGAATCGACATATCGTACTCGCCACCTGCGACCGGCTGCCCGAACCGACGGCCAGTGACCGGATTCTTTTCGAAGCTCTGGAGGCACGTGGTGCCAGCGTGTCCGCTCTCCCCTGGAGCTCCATCGTTCGCCGTACTCCCGCCGACCTGATCCTGCTGCGTTCGACCTGGGACTATCACAAACGCATTGCCGAGTTCCGAGCCTGGCTTGGCGAGATGGAGGCGGCGGGGCGGAGGGTATTGAACCCGGTCCCGACCGTCCGCTGGAGCATGGATAAGAGCTACCTCAAGGATCTTGCGGCCTCGGGGATCGCCATCCCGCGGACCCACTTCGAGGAACATCTCACGCCGGAGAGTCTTGGCCGATTGATGGAAACCCTGGAGTGGGGAAGGGCCGTCGTAAAGCCCCGGGTGAGCGCCACGGCGTTCGGAACTCTCCTGGTACGCGCGGGCGAACCGGTCGCGCCGGAAGAACTCGCCCCCGTGCGGGAGACTGGAGCCCTGGTGCAGGAATACGTGAAAGAAGTCGTCGAGCATGGCGAGCTCTCGCTGATGTTCTTCGGTGGTCAGTACAGCCACGCCGTGATCAAGCTGCCGAAGTCCGGCGATTTCCGAGTCCAGGCCGACTACGGAGGCAGCACATCATCGATACTGCCCTCCGAGACGGCCATCCAGTTTGCCACCAGAGTACTCCAGGTGGCTCCACACCCCTGGGCCTATGCCCGGGTGGACATGGTCGAGGCCGAAAATGGTCCCTGGTTGATGGAGCTGGAGCTGATCGAGCCTCAACTGTTTTTCGATATCGAACCGCTCGGCGCGGAGCGTTTGGCCGATCACCTCATCTCGAGTGTCTAGAATCCGGTCACTTTGGCTAACTCCTTGCTCTTTCGCAACTTCTGAAAACTTCTTACATTAGCTTGCCAAGCATGGATCTCTTCGACCCGTCGGATTCCCGTCCTATCCACTTCATGGGGATCGGGGGTGCTGGGATGAGCGCTTTGGCTCTCATCGCGCGCCGCCGAGGGGTTCTGGTGACCGGGTGCGACAATGATCCCAGCGGAGCCGCCGATGTTGCGGCCCTCGGCGCCCTGGTCAGCCGGGGACACGATCCCAGCCACGTTGCGGGCGCTCGCGCCATCGTGGTGACGGCCGCCATACCGCGAGAGCACCCGGAGCTGGAAGCGGCGCGGGGCGCCGGCATACCGATCGTTCCGCGGAAAGAAGCGCTGGCGCAGCTGATCGCCGGTGGCACCACGGCGGCGATTGCGGGGACGCACGGAAAGACGACTACTACCGTGATGACCACGCTGGCGCTGACCGCGGCGGGATTGGAGCCCACCGGCCTGGCCGGCGGACGGGTGGACGAGTGGGGTGGCAACGCGAAGCTGGCGGGCGACCGGCTCTTCGTGGTCGAAGCGGACGAGTATGACCAGGCGTTCCTGACCTTGCATCCGACCGTGGCGGTGGTCAACAACGTCGAAGCCGATCACCTCGAGTGCTACGGGTCGGTGGAGAACCTGGAAGCGGTCTTCGCCGAGTTTGCGGGACGGGCCCGCCGGATATTTCTCGGCGCCGACGATCCCGGCGCCCGGCGAGTGGGCTCCCGGCTCGGCCCAAAGGCGCTCTATTTCGGATTCGAGCATGCGGATCTCCGACTGAGCCAGGTGGAACAGCGACCGGCCCAGTCCACGGCACAACTGAGTTTCCCCGACGGCCAGAAGGTCGAGCTGCGGTTGTCGGTGCCGGGAATCCACAATCTCCGGAATGCGGCGGCGGCGCTGGGTGTGGTCTGGGCCCTGGAAGCCCGGTTGCAACCCGCCATTGAAGCGCTGGCCGAATATCGCGGGCTGGGTCGCCGGTTTGAGCGGCTGGGCGAGGTTGCCGGGGTGACGCTGGTGGATGACTATGCGCACCATCCGTCGGAACTGGAGGCGACGATCGCCGCGGCACGGCAGGCGTTTCCCGGCCGCCGGTTGGTTGCGGTCTTCCAACCCCACCTGTTTTCACGGACCGCGATCCATGGTGCGGCGATGGGGCGGGCACTGGCGGCAGCGGACCTGGCGATCGTGGCGGAGATCTACGCCGCCCGGGAGCAGCCGATGGCGGGGGTGACCGCGGCCCTGGTGGCGGACGCCGCGAAAGCGGCCGGAGTCGCAGTGGTCTACGAACCTGACCGGGCGAAACTCACGACCCGGGTGCGCGACCTGATCCGCGCGGGAGACGTGGTCCTGACCATGGGAGCGGGGGACATCACGAAGGTCGGACGGGAGCTGGTCGAGTGGCTAAAAGCCGCCTGAGGAAACCCGGTTGGCTGATCCTGGGCGGACTGCTTCTGCTGGGCCTCCTTGGCTTTGTGGTTCCGCCGCTGGCGAGAGGGATGTCGTTCTTCCGGATTCGCCGGGTGGAATTCGCCGGCCTGTCGGCGCTGAGCCCCACGCGGCTGCTCCGGGAGATCCACCTCGGCGATACGGTCAGCATCTTCGCGAACCTGGACCAGGTGGCCGATAGTCTGAGGACGGTCCCCGGCATCGAAGACGTGAAGCTGCGGCGGCGGATTCCGGGAACCCTGCGGGTCGAGATCACCGAGGCGATCCCGGTGGCGGTGGCGGCGGGAGCGAGCGGGATGTCGATCATGGATGAGCGGGGGCGGGCGCTGCCGCTGGACCCGGCGGAAACCGCGCCTGACCTGCCGGTGGTGAGCCGGCCCGATTCGCTGGTGGCCGGGCTCCTGGCCCGCGTCAAACGAATCAATCCCGATCTCTTCGCCCGTACCTCGGCGGCCTGGCGGAACGGAAGCGATGTGGTGCTCGATGTCGAAGGCCGGCGGTACTGGTTTCGACCCAATGCGACGGCGGAGGCTATTCTGGCGGTAATGGCAGTGGCAGCGGATCTTGCGCGCAAGAACAAAGACTATCGCGAGCTGGATGGGCGTTTCGCCGGCCAGGTCGTCGTGCGCTGGAGAGGAGCGTGAGCCAGCCGCAGCGGCTGGTGGCCGCGCTCGACCTGGG
>JBDTTZ010000078.1:0-3207 GCA_040008015.1 Gemmatimonadota bacterium | reverse complement strand
CAGACGATTCCATGATGGGCCGGGATACGCCGAGCCGCGGCCTGGACCTGACCGCTCAGTACGTGGCGAGCCAGTTCCAGAGCTTCGGGCTCAAGCCCGGTGGAGAGGACGGCACCTGGTTCCAGCGCTACAACATCAGCCGCACCCGGCTGGACCCGGCATCATCGCATGTCGGATTCATGCTGGGTGGAAGCCATGTCCACGCGGAGCTCGCCAGGGACGCGCGCTACCTCTATGGCGGGATTCCGGACGGCGAGGTCGAGGGCCAAGCTTTGCTGTTTGGTGGCAGGCTCGATTCAGTGACCGTCAAGCCCGAGGAGGTGAAGGACAAGGTGGTGCTGGTTGTCATGGAGCGGGCGACCGGGCCGATCTCGCGCGCCGGTACCAGCTTCCTCCGTGCCCTCATTCAGGCGAAAGCGCGCGGCGTCGTGGTGATCTCCAATCGTGACTCGGCGACCTTCGCGACCGAGCAGGGCCGCCAGACCATGGTCCGCCAGGCGATCGAGGGAATGGCGACCAGCGCCGTGCCGGTGATCGAGGTCCACCAGCGTGCCATTCCCGACCTGCTTCGCTCGGCCGGGATCGACCTGGCGGAGTTGCGATCCTCCCCCACGCTCATCCGGCGCGCCGTGCCGGGACTGACGGTGATGATCGATCTCAAGCAAACCACCCTGGAGCGCGCCTCGGCGCCGAACACCATCGGCATCCTGGAGGGAAGCGATCCCCAGCTCCAGAAGGAATACATCGTCTTCTCGGCCCACATGGACCACATCGGCATTACGTCGGGCCGGCCCGACAGCATCAACAACGGCGCCGATGACGACGGCTCCGGCACGGTGGGAGTGATGGAGCTGGCCGAAGCGTTCAGCCAGGCGCGGCCCCGCCGCTCGGTCATCTTCATCACCGTGTCCGGCGAAGAGAAAGGCCTCTGGGGCAGCCAGTATTTCACCGAGCATCCCACCGTGCCGACGCAGAGCATCGTGGCGGACTTCAACATCGACATGATCGGCCGGAACTGGAAAGACACCATCGTGGCAATCGGGAAGGAACACTCGGACCTGGGCGCAACTCTGAACCGGGTAAACCAGGCGCATCCGGAGCTGGGCATGACGGCCATCGACGACCGCTGGCCGGGGGAAAACTTCTACTTCCGCTCCGATCACTACAACTTCGCCCGCAAGGGCATCCCGATCCTGTTCTTCTTCAACGGGGTGCATCCGGACTACCACCAGCCCAGTGATTCCCCCGAGAAGATCGATGCGGAGAAGGAATCCAGGATTCTGAAACTGCTCTTTTACCTGGGACAGGATGTGGCCAATACAACACTTCGCCCGAAGTGGAATCCGGATAGCTACAAGCAGATCGTCGAAGGTTCCGGAAGGTAATGCCATGAGATATCTCGCCTTGCTCGCCCTGTTCGCCGCGGTCCCTGCTGCCGCGCAGTCACCCCAGGTGCGCGCTGCCAATACCATCACCCAGGCGGATATCGCCCGCCGTATCGGTATCGTGGCGGACGATTCCATGATGGGACGGGACACGCCGAGTCCGGGTCTCGAAAAAACAGCGGCGTACGTCGCGGGCGAGTTTCGCCGCCTGGGCCTCAAGCCCGGCGGCGACAGCGGGACCTTTTTCCAGCGCTACCCGCTCACCCAGCGGCAGATCGACGCCGCGTCCTCGAGCCTGATCTTCCAGAGCTCGGACGTCGACATCCCGATCTCCTTCAGCCACGACGCTTTCATTCTCTTTGGCGATCCGCCGGCCGAGGCACTCACTGGAGACCTGGTCATCATCGGGGGCAAGATCGACCCCGAGCAGATCCCGGCCGACCAGGTGAAGGACCGGGTCGTGGTCTGGCCAGTGGATTTCACCAAGCCCCTTCCGGCCAATGCGAGCGGCATATTGAGCAAGGTGTTCAGCAGCGGGGGCAAGCTCCTGGTGGTCATCTCCAATCGGGATTCCACCGAGTTCAATACCGAGCTGGCCAGCCGGCTGCACGCGTCGGTGAGCTTCGGCGGCGGAGACCATGGCGGGCCACTGGTACTCGAAGTGCGCGAGCGCGCGGTCACCGACGTGGTGCCCACGGCGGCGCAGGATTTCGAGCGGATGCGGAATTCCGAGACGATCATCATACAGCCGATGCCGGAGTGGAGCGGCACGCTGGCAGTCAACCAGCGCACGCTGTCCTCCGCCAGCGCGCCCAACAGTATCGGCATCCTGGAAGGGAGCGATCCCCAGCTGAAGGATGAGTACGTGGTGTTTTCCGCCCACATGGATCACATCGGGATTACCCCCGGCAAAGCCGACAGTATCAACAACGGGGCCGACGACGACGGGTCGGGCACCGTGGGCGTGCTCGAGCTGGCCGAGGCGTTCACCGCGCGTGGGGTGCGGCCCCGGCGGTCCGTCATCTTCATGACGGTGAGCGGCGAGGAGAAGGGCCTGTGGGGCAGCGAATACTTCGCCACCACCCCACCGTACCGGTCGCCAATATCGTGGCCGACCTCAACATCGACATGATCGGACGGAACTGGAAAGACACCATCGTGGCGATCGGCATGGAGCACTCCGACCTGGGGACCACCCTGGAGCGGGTGGCGGGACAGCACCCCGACCTCCGGATGACCCCGATCCACGACATCTGGCCCGAGGAAGGACTCTATTTCCGGTCGGACCACTACAACTTCGCGAAAAAGGGCGTCCCGATCCTGTTCTTCACCAGCGGGCTGCATCCGGACTACCACGAGGTTTCGGATTCACCGGACAAGATCGACGGAGAAAAGGAAGCGCGGCTGCTCCGGCTGCTTTTCTTCCTGGGAGAGGATGTGGCCAACGCGCCGGCCCGTCCGCAATGGAAGCCGGAAAGCTACCAGGAGATCGTGGAGGGAGCGCAGACACCCTGATATGGCAGATACTCTCGCCGATTTCGACGCATTCCGCTCCCGGATGAACGACGTCATCCTGGGAGCCGGCAACGTCACCATCAACCGTTTCTTCGCGCTGGACAACCGGGCCTACGAGGCCGGGGCACTCGGAGTGAAGACCAAGGAAATGCTGGGCCTGGTTTCCTCGATGGTGCTCCGCTGCGATGACTGCATCACCTATCACATCGAGCGCTGCCACCAGGAAGGAGCCACCCGGGAGGAGTTCCTCGAAGTGTTCTCCATTGCGCTGGTCGTCGGCGGCAGCATCGTGATTCCCCATCTCCGG
>JBDTTZ010000077.1:0-2764 GCA_040008015.1 Gemmatimonadota bacterium | reverse complement strand
CTGATGGCTGATGGCTGATGGCTGATGGCTGATGGCTGATGGCTGATGGCTGATCCAGCCTACAATATCTGCTATCTCTGCCACCTGCTATCTGCTATCTGCCACCTGCTATCTGCTATCTGCCATCTGCCATCTGCTACATTTCAGAATGCGCCTCCTCGAACGCTATCTGCTTCGGCAGCTGATCGCGCCGTTCTTCTTCGCGCTCGCGGCGCTCACCAGCATCATGCTCCTGAACCAGATCGCCCGGCGGTTCGGCGCGCTGGTCGGCAAGGGCCTGCCGTGGAGCGTGATCGCCGAGGTCTTTGGGTTGAGCATTCCGTTCATTCTGGCGGTCACGCTGCCCATGGCCGTTCTCATGGCGGTGCTCTACACCTTTACCCACCTGGCCGCCGACAACGAGGTCACCGCCATGAAGGCGAGCGGGATCAGCGTGTACCAGATTGTGGCCCCGGTATTCGCCGCCAGCGTGTTCGTCGCCTTCCTGACCTTTCTCTTCACCGACCAGGTGCTGCCCCGGACCAACGCCCAGTTGAGAAGCCTGATGTTCAGCATCGGGCGAAAGAAACCGACCTTTGAGCTCCGGGAGCAGGTGATCAACGAGCTGGGCCCGGCCGGCATCTTCATCCGGGCTCTCCGCATCGACCCCAACACCGGGCGGATGCGGGACGTGACCATCTACGATATGGCGGCCACCGGCGGGCGCCGGATCGTGTACGCCGACAGCGGGATCATGGCCCTCATGGCCAACGAGACCGACCTGAGCCTGCGGCTCTTCTCGGGGTCGGTGCACCAGTTCAAGGCCACCGATCCGACGGTTTTTCAACTTACCTTCTTCCGGGTGAACGACATCCGGGTCCGGGACATCACCAACCAGTTCGAAACCGAAATGATAGAGTCGCAGCGCGGCGATCGCGAGATGAGTACCTGCGAGATGCTCAAGGTGATCCGGACGCAGGAACGGGAAGTCCATCAGGCCGAGGCCGGGCGGCGCGACCTGGTCCTGCGGGACCTGCACTCGCTGCTGGGATTGCCGCCACCGCCGCCACCCGGCGAGGTCCCGGAGCAGGAGGTCGGCGGGTACTGCGGCTGGGCCTCGGAGCTCCAAGTGCTCCTGCTACCCAAGACGGCTGAGGCGCAGGACCCCGCACAGGAGCTCCGACGTCGCAAGTTGCAGTACCTGGACAGCCTGCGAAACCACCCCCAGGCGCGCCCGGACCTGCGCCCGGCACCCAGCACCGCGCTGGCTGACACCGTGCCTGACTCCCTGGGCCGGGATGTCCACCTGAGCAACTGGGGCGAGGTCGCCACCCTGACGCGCCAGGTGGAGGATGCCCAGATCGAGGCCGACAAGTACGCCATCGAGGTCCACAAGAAGTGGTCGATCAGTGTCGCCTGTATCGTCTTCGTGCTGGTCGGCGTACCGATGGCGCTGCGGTTTCCCCGGGGCGGCATGGGGCTGGTCCTGGGCGGGGGACTCGCGGTCTTTTCGATCTATTACATCGGCCTGATCGCGGGCGAAGCGCTGGGCGACCGGGCGATCGTCAACCCGGTCTGGGCCATGTGGGCATCCAATACCCTCTTTGCCGTGATCGGGTTGATCGGCCTCTACCGGGTGAGCCAGCAGTCCGGATCCAACCGGGGTGGCGACCTGGGCCAGCTCCTCGACGCGGTGGTGAGCCGTTTCCGCCGCAGGAGAGCCCGCTGATGCTGCTGCGCACGCTCGATCGCTACGTGCTCAAGTCGTGGATCAAGATTTTCGTCATCACGGCCCTGGGCTTCCCCCTGGTGTCGATCGTCATCAACCTCATCGACTTCCTGGACAAGTGGCTCTCCCGCGGCCTCACCGCTGGGCAGATCGCCTTGAGCTACTTCTACTCGATCCCGGAGAATGTCTCGCTGGTGATGCCCGCGGCGGTGCTCTTTGCCACCGTGTTCACGGTGGGCACCTTGGGCCGGAATTCCGAGCTGACCGCCGCCAAGGCCGGGGGCCAGAGTTTCTACCGGCTCACCCTGCCGATTTTCATCGCCGCGATGTTCGCCACCGTGCTGGCCGTGGTGGTCGGCGAGCTGGCCCCGGGCTCCACGGCCCGGATGAACGAGATCCAGAACCCGGACCGGGACAAGTCCTCGCGGGGCCGCTACAACTTCGTGTACCGGGCGGAGCAGGGCTGGGTCTACACCATCGGGTCGCTCGACCTGGCCAGCCGGTCGCTGCGCAACCTGGTGCTGGAGCGGCAGGGGGACGGGCGGGATTATCCCGATATCGCCATCATGGCCGACAGCGCCACCTGGGACACCAGCCAGGCCGGATGGAGACTCTGGCACGGCACCACCCGCATGGTGATGGGCGCCAACCAGGAAGAGACTTTCAGCTTCAATTCGTCGCTGCTTCGCTCGATGACCCAGACGCCGTCCGATCTCCTGGTGGAACCCAAGGCCCCGGAAGAAATGCGGTACTCCGAGCTGGGCCGCTACATCGAGTCGCTCCGCCGGTCGGGCAACAACGTGGACAAGCTGCTGGTGGAGCACGCCCTCAAGCTCGCGCTCCCGGCGACCTGCCTGGTAATCGCCCTCTTCGGTGCCCCGCTCGCGGTCACCACTCCGCGACAGGGGACCGCGATGGGCATCGCGGTGGCGCTGGGAACCACGGTCGTGTTCCTGATGATGGCGCAGTTCGCCAAGGCGGTGGGCGCCAGCGGATTCTATCCCCTCGCGTCGGCGTGGTTTCCGAATGTGCTGTTCTTTGGTGCCGGATTAGTCC
>JBDTTZ010000076.1:0-2890 GCA_040008015.1 Gemmatimonadota bacterium | reverse complement strand
CTTGTCGGTCCCCGCAATCGCGCCGTCGATGAAGGCCGGGTCGTTGGAGCCGGAACCGTCTCCATTGATGTCCACACCGGGCCGGAATCCGGGCGTGAAGGGCAGACCGGAGCGGAAACGGTACCTGAGCGCCACATCCAGGCCGGCCTTGCCGGGGACGGTGTAACTCGCGGTCAGGACGAGCCGGTGGGGAATGTCGAGGTCCGACCGGCCATCCGCCCAGTCGTCGGCGATGGTCGCTTCCGGGAACGGCGTGAGCTGGTCTTCCGGATCGCCGGTGGGACCCAGCATCCAGTTGTCGCTGGTCCGGGAGAAGGTGTAGGAAGCCCGCAGCCCGATGCCGGTAAGCTGCTTCCGCTCCACGGTCGCGGTCACCGCGTAATAGTCGGAGAAGCCGTTGGCCAGGATCCCGCTGACCATGTCGAAACCGGAGAAGCGACGATTGGTTCCCGGCGCGGGGGAGACCATGCCGCCCTGCTTCACCAGGCTTCCATATATAGGTCTTCCCTCCGAGGTATGCCCGTTGGCGGAGCCCAGCAGGTTCAGGTCGCTGCGGCGGGGAAGGAAGTCGGAGTGGTGATAGCTGCCCGCGACCTCCACCGTGAACCGGCCAGCGAAGGCATGGCTCAGGGCAAGGTCAAACTTCGCGGCCCGGGGGACCCGGTACTCATCGTCGAACAGGGTCAGCCGAGGGCCGATGACCGGTGCGACGACGCTGTCGGGCACCGCCGGCCAGGTCGCGAAGGTCCCCTGGGCCCGGCGGGCGTTCAGCGTCCCGTCGAAAATGGCAGCTTCGCTGAAGAGCGCCGGGCTGGTGCGCCCGTAATACAGTCCACCACCGCCGCGGATCACCCACCCTGACTCTCCCTGCCCATCCCACACGAAGCCAACCCGGGGCGCGACATTGCCGCCATCGGCGGGCTTGCTGTTGGGAGTGATGCCGGATGCGGCGACCCAGGCGCTGTTGACCGTGATTTCGTCATCGGGCAACCGCTGGTTGTCCAGCCGGACGCCGGCCTGGAACTGGAAAGCATCGGTCAGAGTCCAGACATCCTGGAGAAACACTCCGATGTCCCGGGTGCTGAACTCGACCGACGCCGGGCCGACTACCTGGAAGAAATCGCCCTGGCCGTTGCCAAAGGCGTCCAGGTCCCCAAACGTGTAGATGCCGTTGGCGCCGAAATCGTAATCCTGTTTCCACTTCCCGAAGGAAGCCTCAACCCCGAACTTGACGCGGTGATCGCCGAAGGCGAAAAGCAGGGTGTTGCTGACGTCCACCGAGCGCTGATCAAAGAGGGCAGGAAGCAGCGGGGAATACCCGATGGCCGCGGCTTCGGCGACCAGGTTCGTGCCCGGCAGCTCCGGACTGATCCAATCCCGTTTGGAGGTCCGCACGCCGAGCCGGAGCTCGTCGGCGGTACGTCCAAGCGTGGCCGTCATCCCCATGGCACCCGAGAAATCCCGGCCTTCGAGCCGGGTCACCACGCCCGAGTTCAATTGCTCGGCCAGCTGGGGATTCTGCTCTTTCCACTTGGCAAAATTGAAACGGGCAAAGAAGCCGACCGAATGGGAAAGCTGCCAGTCCAGCCGGCCGAAACCATTGCCTCCGCGAAAGGTGCGCACCGTGGGAACGGTGAACTGGGACACATTGGTGCCGAAGGTATCGGCCGCCACGACGGGCAGCGTTTCCCGCAGCGATACCGCGGCACCGTCAAACGACGTGGAGTCTCGTTCCCAGGGATTCGCCGAGGGAAACTCCAGGGTCTCATAGTTGAATCCCAGCAGGTATTGGGCGCTGTCGCTGGCCATGGAGCCGCTGAGAATCGCGCCACCCTGGATGGATGTGCCCGAGCTGTCGGCGGGGTTGTCGGCGCTCTTGCCGCCCAGCGCCGCACTGCTGAAGGTCAGGTAGGGTCGGAAGCGGAAGCGATGGGAGCCACCTCTGCTCTGGGCCGCCAGGGTGGAGCCGGGGGCGCCGCTCCACTCGATGTCAAACGTGTTTTCGTACCCGGTCACTCCGGCGAGCGAGTTCCGGGGAAACAGCGGCGCGGACGCCGGTTCGGCAATCGAGCCGGGGTGGCGGAGGAAGGTTTCTTCCAATCCATCGACAAAGAAGTAGCTGAACGACTGGGGCAACCCGCCGGAACCCTGGGCATATCCTGGACGGCCATCCCGGGGCGGCGCCACGGTCGAAAAATCCCGGGATACATCGGTGACCGCCTGGCGGAAATCCATGACTTCGAGGTCGCCGCCGAGAATCTCCGAGCCGATCCAGCGTCCGCTGCTCAGTTGTGAATGGGAGGACGCGGGGACTTCCTCGATGGCGGTAATGGGGGGCGGCCGGCGCTGGAGCACGAAGTTGATCCGGGTCTGCTCGCCGGCGCGCACCACGATGCCGTGCTTGCGGACCGGCTGGTATCCTGCCTGCTCGGCCAGAATGTCGTAAGTCGCGGGAAGGACCAAGGGCAGGCTGAATTGACCATGCCGGTCGGCAAAGAAGGTATAGCCGCTCCCCGCGATGGGATTGGTGATGGTGATCTGGGCGCCGATGACGGCGCTGCTGTCGGTGGATTTGACCTGGCCCCGGAGTGAACCGGAGATGAGACTCTGGCCCTGGGCGGGCCTCCCCCACAAGGCGCCGGTCACCAATCCCAGCATTACCAGGAGACGCGGGGCTCGCGCATGCGCGCGACCGAAAGAGGTCATAGCCTTTCCGATTTTGTTCAAGGGGGAAAACGCCGCCATTTCAGGCTTTGGCCAGTGCAAGTAAGTTGCCACCCAGCAAGATAATACCTCGAGGACCAAGGACTAAGGACTGAGGACTGAGGAGTACTTAAGGACTGAGGACTGAGGACTGAGGACTGAGGACTGAGGACTGAGGACTGAGGAC
>JBDTTZ010000075.1:0-5181 GCA_040008015.1 Gemmatimonadota bacterium | reverse complement strand
ACCACCCGCTGAACATCAGCGGGTGGGGCGTCATTTTTCATGACGATGAGCATGTCCGAAGGCTAACGGTGCCTGTCCCGAAAGCCAACTTCGGGTGAGGTTAGACCGGCTCGCGCTCACCCAGCCGGACGCCGACGATGGTGGAGACTCCAGGCTCCTGCATCGTGACCCCGTAGACCGCGTCCGCCGCCTGCATGGTGCGCGGGTTGTGGGTGATCACGATGAACTGGGTCGTCATCTTGAACTCGTCCAGCAGGCGGGTAAAGCGGCCTACGTTGGCGTCATCCAGCGGCGCATCCACCTCGTCCATAAGGCAGAAGGGACTGGGCTTGGTGAGGTAGATGCTGAACAGCAGCGACACCGCCACCAGGGTCCGCTCGCCCGAGGACAGCAGGTGAATCCGCTGGGTGCGCTTGCCCCGGGGAGCCGCGTGGATGTCGATCTCGCTGTCCAGCGGCTCGTCGGGGTTGGCCAGGCGCAGGTCACACTCGCCCCCGCCGAACAGGGTCTGGAACACGTTCAGGAAATTGGCCTGGATAGCGCTGAAGGTTTCCAGGAACATGGTGCGTGCCGTGCCGTCGATTTCCCGGATCGCCTGCTGCAGGGATTGCCGCCCCGCGACCAGGTCGTCGCGCTGGGTGGTGAGAAAGTCGAGGCGCTTGCTCTCCTCGGCGTGCTCTTCGACGGCCAGGGGATTGATCGGGCCGATCTGCTCGAGGCCGGTGACGATTCGCGCCGCTTCCTCTTCGAGCGATTCCCGGTCGAGGTCGAGCACCGGGGCTTCTTCCAGCAGCACGCCAATCGGTTTCTTCCATTCGGCTTCCACCCGTTCGATGATCGAGCGCTTGCGCGCCCCTTCTTCGGTCACCTGGAGCTCCAGCCGGTGGTACTCCTCGCCCATGCTCTCCAGCCGGTTGCGGTACGAAGCGAGATCCGCCTCCGCGGTGACCAGTGTGTCCTCCGCCACCGCCAGCTCGAGCTCGATATCGGCCGAGGCGGTCTCCAGCTCCAGCAGGGCAATCCGTCGCTCGGCCCGCTGCTCCTCCCACTGCAGCTGTTGGGTGGCCACGGTCGCGGTGTCGGAATCGAGCTGTTCCAGCTCGCTGCCCAACTGGAAGGCCAGCTGCTCGGCCTCGCGACCCACGTGGGTGGCCCGCTCTAACCGCTCGGAGGCCGCCTGCACCCGCGCCGCCACGTGGGCCTCCTGGACCTGCCAGCGAACCCGGGTTTCCCGCGCGCTTTCCTGCTCGATTTCAAATTCCGCCAAGTGGGCACGAATGGTTCCCAGGTTTTCTTCCAGCCGAAGCCGGCCCAGGTCGCCCTCCGTCAACGCGGTATTGATTTCCGCCATGCGATGTTCCGACCGGCCAATCCGGTCCACCAGGCTTCGGTGCTGGGTTTCTGACTCACCATGCTCCCGGTCGAGATTGGAGACCAGGCGGGCGGCATCGTCGCGCGCTGCCTGGCCCTGGCGATCGGCTTCGCGGGCAAGGTCGGCCGCGACGGTAGCTTCCTCCAGTGCCGTCTCGGCATCTCCCAGCTGCTGCATGGTGCGGTGCAAGGCGTTCTCGGCGGCGGCCAGGCGATCTCTCGCTTTGCCCAGGTCGGCGGCGAGCTCCTGGATGTCGGCGCGCCGGCGCAGAGGTCCGGACGGCGCCGGAGCCCCGGCCAGCAGAATCGCTCCGTTCGCCCGGCGCAGCATCCGGCCGCCGGTTTCCAGTATCTCGGAGCCACTCAGCAGGGCGCGGACCCACCGTTCCGCGGGTCCCTGGGCATGCAGGCGGTTCTGAAGCGGGTCGACCTGGTTGGAGCCTGAGGGTCCCGGAGACACCGGCAGCAGGGCCACGGCTCCCGGCTGCTGCATGGCATGCCACTGCTGAATGGCCGGAATGGCACCAGTATCCCGCACCAGGACCGCGTGGACCCACTCGCCGAGCAGCCGCTCGGCCAACTCGGCGTCGGCCCGCCCGGTATCGATGAAATCACTCAAGGGGCCGAGGATGGCGCCGTCGAACTGGTCGCGGGCAGCGAGGAGGGCAGCAGCGCCCGGAGCCAGGCCCACCCGGTCTCGCTCTAGGTCTTCCAGGGCCTGGCGGCGGGCGGCGAGCTGGGCGACCAGCTCCTCGGCTTCCCGGAGCGTTGCGCGATTGAGGGCTTCCTGGCGGCGCAATTCCGCCACCTGGTGCCGATGGCGCTCGGCCTCCTGGCTGGTTCGGCGACCCTCGGCGGTCCGTTGCTCCGCGGAGGATTCGGCCTCCTGGTGCCGGGACCGGGATGATTCGAGGTCGTTTTGCAGGGCTGTGCGCCGACTGCCCAGCTGAGCCTCCCGTTCCCGCAACGACGCCAGGTCGCTTTCCAGGGCGGTTCGCTCGCCTTCGAGGGAGCGCAGCGTCTGGGCGTGACGCTGAAGCTCCTCCTCCAACCCGCGCAGGGCTGTGCGCTTTTCGGTGAGCCGTTGTCGAACCAATTCCTCCGCGGCGGACCGCCCGGTCAGCTCAGACTGAATCCGGGTCTGTTCCGCCACAGCGTTGCCGCGCTCCTCCTCCGCGATTTCCCTTTCCCGCGTGGCCTGGTGTGAACGGGTCGCCATCTGACCTCGCTCATCCGCGGCTCGAACCCGGCGGGCCGATGCGTTTCCCAGCCGCTCGGCGGCCAACGCGAGGTCTCCGTCAAGTTTTCCCAGGTCCAGCCGGACCGCGCCGAGCCGCCGGGCGATGTCAGTTCGCTGGCCTTCCAGGCTGGCCCGGGTCCGGGAGGCGGTTTCCCGTTCCTGCTCGGATTGCGCCAGGGTTTCCCGCATCTGGGGAAGGTCGTGAGCCAGGGTTTCCCGCCGGCTCCTGATGGTGACCATCTCGACATCGATCTCCTCCAGCAGCCGGCGCGCCAGGGTCAGCTGCACCGCGAACTTTTCTTCGTTGAGCTTGTAGAAACGCTCCGCCTTGCCTCGCTGCCGGGCCAGGCTCCGAATCTGCGACTGCACTTCGGCGATCAGGTCTTCGACCCGCTGCAGGTCCTGCGCAGTCTCCTCCAGGCGCCGCTCAGTGTTCTCTTTGCGATCGCGGTAGAGTCCGATGCCGGCGGCCTCTTCAAACAGCGACCTCCGCTCTTCGGCGCGGTCGGAGAGAAGGAGGTCGATCATCTTGGCTTCGATCACCACGCCGGCATCGCTGCCGAGGCCGGTGCCGCGGAGCAGATCCTGGATGTCGCGCAGCCGGGTTGGCGCCTTGTTCAGCAGATAGTCGCTCTGGCCGGAGCGGGAGAGCCGGCGGGTAATGACGACTTCCTGGTAGGCAATCGGGAGGTCGCCGTCACTGTTGTCCAGGTGGAGCGACACTTCGGTCACATTCACCGGCCGCCGGGTCGCGGCGCCCTGGAAGATCACGTCTTCCATCTTGCTGCCCCTGAGCAGCCGGGCCGACTGCTCGCCCAGCACCCAACGCACCGCGTCGGATACGTTCGACTTTCCGCAGCCATTGGGGCCGACGATTGCGGTGACGCCTTCTTCGAAATGGAGAGTGACGGAATCGGCAAAGGATTTGAAACCGGTGAGCTCTATCCTGGTAAGCTTCATTGCTGGTCCGGTTGATAGATGAAGAAGGGTCGGCCGAGTTTGCGGCCGGCAGCTTCGGCTGTTTCGCGCGATTCATAGGGGCCAAGCACAACGCGGTAAGGGTCGCCGTCGCGGTGCGGATTCAGGACAGAGGCAGGCAGGCCAACTTCCTTGAGTTTCTGCGCCAGGTCGCCGGCCCAATCCGGATTCTGTGAGCTGCTGACCTGGAGATAGACCCGGGATGATTGCACCGAGTCGCTGGCGACGGGGAGAGTCGAATCGGCCTGGACCGGCAGCCGGGTGCCGCGCTCCGGCGTCCAGGCGATGGGGAGCCAGAGATCAGTGGCGCCGCCATTGACCCGGCCGGTCTCAGGCATCCCTGCGACCGTGAGGTCGTGGGCGATGACGTCGTCGCCCTGTTTGAGCAACAGGATGGAGCCGGCGGCCACCACGGGAAGGTCGCTGGCCCAGTCGGTTGGGAAAGCGGCCTGATAGGAGCCGCTGCTCAGGTCTATCACCCAGACCGAGTCCACGCCGGCGGGGTGGACCAGGAGCCAGCGCCCGTAGGGATCGGATCGCAGCTCTCCCGCCGGCCCCGGCAGGTCAATGGTCCGCAACACCTTGTCGGTATAGCGATCAATCTCCAGCAGGCCATCCTTCTCTCGCGACACGTAGAGGCGATGACCCGAAGCTGAAAAGTCCACCCCCCTGGCATGCCCGTCCACCCGAATGGAGCGCAGCGGTGGTTCGACATGCGGAGTGTACAGCACCACCGCGGTGTCGGCGGCAATGGCCACGAGGTCCCCCCACATTGTCGCGGCAGCCTGGCCGGTCGGAAGCGGGAACCGCTCGACCGGCTGGTCGGGGCTCAGGAGAATCAGCTGGTTCTTGTTGCCGGGGATGATGGCGAGAAGCTCATCGTTCAGGGTGCCGAACAGGTCGCGCGGCTGGGCCGGCAAGCGGTCGGTGAAACGGGTCGGGGTCCGGCGGACGATCTGGGTGACCTGGTTGCTGTCGTCCACCGTGTACAACACGCCGTCCGGCCCGATGATCGTGTTGCGAACCGCCGCGAGGTAGGTGCGGACCTTTCCGTTCTCCAGGTCCAGGGCGACAATCTGGTTGCCGGCGCCCGCGGCGAAGACCAGGCGCTGGTCCAGGTCGGCGCCAAGGGCGCTCTTCAGGGGAGGGAACGCCCCGGCACTGGGCCAATCCGTATTCTGAAGCCTGGGGAGCCGGTACACGATGGCGGCCCCGCCGGCGCGGGGAAGGCGAAGCAGGCTCGCCGGTGGCGATGCATTCGACAGTGCGAGCCCACCGTGGCCTGGAGAGTCGGTGCAGGAAAAGAAAACCAGCGCCAGCAAGGCGCCGCGATGAAGGCGGGGATGCTGCACAGCCAAAGATAACAAATAGGGGGAAAGACTTAAAGAGAAAGGACTGAGGACTAAGGACTAAGGACAAAGGACAAAGGACTGAGGACTAGGGACTGAGGACTAAGGATTGGGATCTGGGGTCAGGGCAGGGCAGGGCCAGGAAAAAGGACTGGGAATCTTCCCCAGTCCTCAGTCCTCAGTCTTCCTTAGAACGTCGGTCCCAGGCTGATGGTCCATAGCCCGCCCACCCCGGGACGCCGG
>JBDTTZ010000074.1:0-1894 GCA_040008015.1 Gemmatimonadota bacterium | reverse complement strand
TGAGTCCTGATGTCACTCCGGATAACGGCAACTACATGGTGGCGGCGTATATCGTTGCGGGGGCGATTTACCTGCTGTACGCGCTGTCGCTGTTCTTAAGGGCTAGAAAAGAATTGAAGATTGAAGATTGAAGATGGCAGATTGAACTGCCGGTGCTTCAATCCACAATCTTCAATCCTCAATCTTCAATAGGTATTCAGCTGGCCGGCTGATGCCTCGGCAGCAGGAACTTGTCCCACAGCAGCGCCGCAAGCACTCCCCCTACGATCGGCCCGACCCACCAGATCCCCTGTGCGGTCCAGATCCCCGACGCCACCGCCGGTCCAAAGGCGCGCGCCGGGTTCATCGCCGCGCCGGTGAGGGGTCCGCCGATCATGATGGCGAAGAAGACCACCAGGCCGATCCCGAATCCGCCGACCTTCGGCGCGTCGGGACTCACGGCGGTGCCGAACACCGCCGAGACCAGGAAGAAGGTGAGCAGCGCTTCGAGGGCGATGGCTTTGCCCGTGGTCATGGTGCTGGCAATGGTGGGCACTCCGGACAGCGCGCCGCGCACCACCTGCGAGGGCAGCATCATCTTGAGGGCCATGGCGCCGAGCACGGCGCCGATCAGTTGGGCGACGATGTAGAACACCGCCGTCTGGAGGGTGATTCGCCGGACCGCGAGCAGGGAGATGGTGATGGCTGGATTGATGTGCCCGCCCGAGATGTTCATCGTGGCGGTCACCATGATTGAAAGCGCGATGGCGTGCACCAGCGCGATACCCAGCAGTCCGTAGCCGGCCCCGGGGAAGACGCTGGCCACGACCGCGCCGGCCCCGAAGAAAATGAACCCGAAGGTGCCGAACATTTCGGCCACCGACCGGCGAATCAGAGAGTCCATCGAATGTCCTTGAATGGGGGGAAACCCGGCGGATAGTATAGCGAAACAGAGAGAATTGAGGGAGTGGGGCTGTCATTCCGAACAGAGTGAGGAATCTTGCCCGGGCTGGCAAGATCCCTCGCATGCGCTCGGGATGACAAGCTTCTGTTCTGCTTAGTCAGCTCTTTTGAACACCAATGACGCATTGATCCCGCCAAACCCGAACGAATTGCTCATGATGTACTCAGGATCGGCGTCCTGGCCGCTGCCCCGGAGATAGGCCAGGTCGCAGGCCGGGTCGGGCTGGCTCAGGTTGAGGTTGGGCGGCAGCCAGCGCCGGGAAGATGCCAGGGCGCAGATGGCGGCTTCGATGGCGCCGCTCGCCCCCAGCGCGTGACCGTAGTAGCCCTTGGTGCCGGAGAGCGGGACCCGGTAGGCATGGTCGCCGAAGACCTGCTTGATGGAGCTGGTCTCGGTCGGATCGTTGAGCGGAGTCGACGAGCCGTGGGCGTTGATGTACCCCACGACGGTCGGGGCGACGTCCGCCTCCGCCAGCGCGAGCTTCATGGCCCGGGCCGCCTGGCGGCCGTCGGGGCGGGGCGCCGTCATGTGGTGCGCGTCGTTGGTGAGCCCGTAGCCGCACACCTCGGCGTAGATCCGGGCGCCCCGGGCCAGCGCCCGGGAACGCTCCTCCAGCACCAGTACCGCGGCGCCTTCGGCCATGACGAATCCGTCCCGGCCGGCGTCGAAGGGACGGCTGGCGCTGGCGGGATCGGTGTTGCGGGTGGACATGGCCCGGATGATGGCAAAGGCGCCGAACGAGAGCGGCGACAGCGGCGCTTCGATCCCGCCGCCCAGCATGATGTCCGCCTCGTTGCGGCGAATGCAGCGCACCGCGTCGCCAATGGCGATGGTCCCGGAGGCGCAGCTCATTCCGTTGGTCGAATTGGGGCCGGTGCAACCGAACTCGATCGCCACGTTGCAGCTGGAAGCTCCGGCGAAGACCTTGAGCGCCAGCGACGGGTCCACCTC
>JBDTTZ010000073.1:0-15521 GCA_040008015.1 Gemmatimonadota bacterium | reverse complement strand
CGCTGGAGAGGAGCGTGAGCCAGCCGCAGCGGCTGGTGGCCGCGCTCGACCTGGGTACGACCCACGTCGGCGCGGTGGTGGCCGAAGTGACGGGCGATGCCCGGGCTCCGATCGCAAAGATCCTCGGCGTCGGGATGGAAAAGAGCGCCGGCGTGCGCCGCGGCGTGGTGCGCGACATCGAAGAAACCACCCGGGCCATTACCAAGGCGATGCGCGACGCGCAGCGGATGGCGGGGGTGGAGGTCGGCGCCGTCTACTGCGGCATCGCCGGGGAGCACGTGGCCGGCCGGAGCAGCCACGGCATGGTTTCGGTGACCGGCGATGAGATCCGGACCGGCGATGTGGCCCGGGTGAACGACATGGCGAGCAACGTCTCGTTCGGCAAGGACCACGAGCTGCTCCATGCCATTCCCCAGGACTACATCATCGACCAGCAGCCCGGCATCAGTGAGCCCATCGGAATGACCGGCTCGCGGCTCGAGGCCGAAGTGTACCTGGTCACCGTGTTGTCGAGTGTGCTGCAGAACCTGAAGAAGTGCGTGGAGCGAGCGGGGTTCACGATTGCCGAGTTCGTGCTGGAGCCGCTGGCGGCTTCGCTTGCCACGCTGACGCCGGACGAGCTGGAGCTGGGTTGCGCGCTGGTGGAGCTGGGTGGTGGGTCCACCAACGTGGCTATTTTTCACAGCGGGAAGATCCGGCACACGGGATCCCTGCTCTGCGCCGGCGCCCACGTGACGGGGGACATCGTACACGGGCTCCAGGTCACCCAGCAGGACGCCGAAAGACTCAAGGAGCGGTTCGGTGCAGCCTACGAGCCGCTGGTGCCCGACAGCGACGTCATCGGATTGCCGAGCACGCCGGGGCAGGGACCGCGCAACGCGGAGCGAAGAGTTCTCGCCCACATCATGCACATGCGGCTCCAGGAAGTGATGGAGTTTGCCCGGGATGAGGTCAACCGGGCCGGGTACTCGCAACGGCTCCCCGCCGGCGTGGTGCTCACCGGTGGCGGCGCGCTCACTCCAGGGATCATCGAGCTGGCCCGCGACGTGTTCGCGATGCCGGCCCGGGTGGGGCGGCCGGGGCAGGGCCTGGGCGGACTGGCGGACAGCGTGGAGAATCCGCGCTCCGCGGTCCTGGCCGGTCTGGTGCTCTACGGGGCACGCCAGGTGTCGCAGAGCGGATTCGGCACCGGGGGGCGCCGCTCGCAATCGGTTGAGAAGGTGCTGGGTCCCGTGAAACGCTGGCTGCAGGATTTCTTTTAGCAGAAAAGCGTATAACGTAGAACGTTCAACGTTACACGTTAAACATTTCACGCTGTTGGTATCTCCGTTCGGCTGCTGACCAACGCCCTTGAGGTGACCTCATGATTTTCGAGCTCGAAGAGAACAACGCGCAGAACGCGAGGATGAAGGTCGTTGGCGTGGGCGGTGGCGGCGGCAATGCCGTCAACCGCATGATCGACGAACAGCTCCAGGGCGTCGAGTTCATCTCGGTCAACACCGATTCCCAGGCACTGCAATCGTCCAAGTCGGATGTGAAGGTCCAGATCGGCCGCAAGCTGACACGGGGGCTCGGCGCCGGCGCGCGGCCCGAGATCGGGCGCCAGGCGATCGAGGAAAACCGGGACGAGGTCGGCGCGGCGATCGTCAACGCAGACCTGGTCTTCGTGACCTGCGGCATGGGCGGCGGCACCGGCACCGGGGCAGCGCCGATCATCGCCCAGATGGCGCGGGAGGCCGGCGCCCTCACGGTGGGCATCGTGACCAAGCCGTTCCTCTTCGAGGGCCGCAAGCGGATGCGACAGGCGGAAATGGGCATCTCCGAAATGCGGAAGAACGTGGACACCATGATCGTGGTGCCCAATGAGCGGTTGCTGGCGGTGGTGGGCAAGGGAATCCCCTTCCAGGACGCGCTCAAGAAGGCCGACGAGGTGCTGCTTCACGCCACCCAGGGTATTGCGGGGCTGATCACCCGGACCGGCATCATCAACGTGGACTTCGCCGACGTGCGAACCATCATGCAGAACGGCGGTGCCGCGCTGATGGGAACCGGAGTCGGCCGGGGCGAGAACCGGGCCATGGAGGCGGCCCAGCAGGCGATCTCCAGCCCGCTGCTCGACAACGTGTCGATCGCCGGCGCCACCGGGGTGCTCATCAATATCGTGGGCGGCGAGGATCTCACGTTGGGCGAGACCACGCAGATCAGCGAGATCATTCACGACGCCGCGGGCGACGAGGCAGAAATCATCTTCGGCGCCGCGACCGACCCGGCCATGCAGGGCGAGGTGCGGGTAACCGTGATCGCGACCGGCTTCGATCGCGCGGTAACCGGGGATCCCCATCAGCGGACCTCGGCGAGCGCGCCGGGCGTGCTGGCCTTCCCCCAGAAGCGCGCGACCCCTCCACCGCCGGTGACAAATCCCGCCCCCCGGGCCGAGCCGCGGAAGCCGGCCCCTCCGGGCGCAACCGAGGTGCCGGATATGGAAATTCCGACGTTCATCAGACGGCAGATGGACTGAACGAAATGTGGGAGTGCGGGAATGTGGGAATGCGGGAACAATGTTCCGTACTGCATCGGAGCCGTTCCCACAGTCCCACATTCCCACATTCCCGAATTCAATGAGGTGAATGTGAGGCGTTACTTGAGAGTTGTGCTTCCCATGGTCGTTCTGGCCGTCGCCGCGACCTTCGCGCTGCGCGGCTCGTGGCCGTGGCACCGAATCCAGGAAGCGGCTCCCATTGTCGTCTCCCACGCCTTTACCGAGTCCCAGGACACGCTGCACCAGGGAGAGACGCTCTCCGATCTCTTCGCCCGTAACGGCTTGGGGGGTCCCGCGATCACCGCGCTCACCGACAGTGCGGATATCGACCCCCGGCGGTTGCGTCCCGGGGTCGTGTTCTTCTTCCGGCAGGACATGGCCGATACCGCGCCATCCCAGGTGGAATTCCGCTCCGGCGCCGAGAGCCGGATTTCGCTCGACCGAACGGGTGAGAGCTGGGACGCCGAGACTCATCCCATCGCCTGGCGCAGCGAGACGGTTCGGTTGGACGGCGACATTGACGCATCGCTGTATGTCGCGCTGGACGAACAGGTCCCGGACCAGGTGTTGGACGAGGGCGAGCGGGTGAAGCTGGCCTGGGACCTGGCGGACACCTACATGTGGCAGGTGGACTTCACCCGCGACATCCGCGCCGGGGATCATTTCAAAGTGCTCATGGAGCGGCTCGTCTCCGAAGAAGGAGAAGTCCGCTTTGGACGGATTCTCGCCGCCGAGCTCAAGATCAGCGGCAAGGATCAACCGGCCTTCCGCTTCAAGGACAGCGAGGGCCGGGAGAGTTTCTACGATGCGGAGGGCAATTCCCTGAAGCGCGCCTTTCTTCGGGCGCCGGTGCAATTCCGCCGGATCTCATCCGGGTTCTCCAGTGGAAGGTTGCATCCGATCCTGAACCGGATCCGTGCCCACCAGGGAACCGACTACGCTGCCGCGCCGGGAACCCCGGTCATGGCGGCCGGGAACGGCACCGTGGTGCGGGCTGGCTGGTCGGGTGGATACGGCAACGTGATCGAGCTGCGTCATAGCAATGGAATCACTACCCGGTACGGCCACCTCCGCGGTTTTGCCAGCGGTATTCGCAGCGGCGCCCGGGTGTCACAAGGCCAGGTGATCGCCTACGTCGGTTCCACCGGGCTGGCCACCGGGCCTCATCTCCACTACGAGTTCCGGGTGAACGGCGTCGCGAAGGACGCCAGGCGGATCGACCTGGGGAATGGTGAGCCGGTCCGGACCGCGGAACGGCCCGCCTTCGAGCAGGTGTGCGCAGCCCTCTCCGCTCTTTTATACCAGTCCACACCGGGCCAGGTCGCGTCTACCGAACGAATCGTTTCGACCATCGATCCGTAGGACTGCTGATCGCCGGTTTCAGCGCCCTCCCACTGTTCGAGTTCACTCCTTGGCCGTCATCCTCATTCTCATCATCTGTGCAGCAACGGCACTGGCCGCCCTCACCTATGGGTGGCTGGAATCGAGCCCCGGCGCCGGGTTTGTCGCGACTCTCCGGCGCAACGGAGTGCCCTTCGTTGGCCGTGCGGTGGCCTGGGCTGCCCTGGGTGCGCTGTTGGCCGATCTTTCCTGCGCGGTCAGAAGGAGTCCGGGGCGGCCCATAGTGCTCCTTGATGCCTCGCTCAGTCTTGCCGCTGATTCCGGCCGCTGGAGCGAAGCTCGGGACTCCGCCGTGCGGTGGGGAGACGTCCGGCTGTTTGGTGATGAACGGGGGACGGCCGATACTATGCCGTCGAGGGGGAACTCTCGCCTGACGCCAGCCCTGACCGCGGCGGCCGCCTCGGCCCGGCCGGTCGTCGTGGTCTCCGACGGCGAGATCGATGATCTCTCGGACATTCCTGCCGATCTCCTGGCCCGGACCTCGGTGCGCCTGTTCCCGCGCCGCCTCGGGATGGACCTCGCCGTCACCAGCGTAGCGGCGCCGGCTCGAGTGACCTCGGGCGACTCGGTACCGCTGGAAATCAGCATTCGCGCCTATGGAGACTCCGTTCCCGGCCGGGTACAGCTCCAGGTCAGGCTGGGTGACCGGGTGCTCGCCGAGCGGGAAGTCGTGCCGGTGCCGAGGGGCGAGGTCATCAACCGGGTGACGCTGTCGTCAGCGGCGTTGCGCCCCGAATCGAACCTGATAACCATCGCGCTGACCGGACTCGCCGATGCGGAGTCGCGTGACAACGCGCGCCTGGTGCAGGTAACCGTCACTCCCACCCCCGGCGTCGTCCTGCTCGCCGATCCGGCCGACTGGGACAGCCGATTTCTCTATCGCACACTGCTCGATGTCGCCCAGCTGCCGGTGCGTGGCTATCTCCTGATGGAGCCGGGGCGCTGGCGGAACTATGCCGACCTGAGCCCGGTCTCGACCGACCAGGTGCGGCGCGCTGCGCGGGGGGCCGATCTTCTTATTGTCAAAGGCGACCAGGGTGAGGGGGGCGGCAGCAACGCGAGAGGAATTCTCCATTGGCCCAGCGCCGACTCGTCGGGCCTGGCCGGAGACTGGTACCTCACCCCATCGCCGGCGTCCCCGGTGGCTGGAGCCTTTGTCGGCCTGCCGGTGGATTCCTTTCCACCGGGCACCCAGTTGAGCGTGGTGCCGGCGGATTCCGCTGACTGGATCGCGTTGACCGCGCAGAACGGCCGCCGCGGAGCCGAGCGCCCGGTGGTCATCGGTCGGGAAAGCAGGACAAGACGTGAAATGACCGTTGGCGTGGCCGGTTTATGGCGCTGGGCATTCCGCGGCGGGTCCAGCGAGCAGGCGTACCGCTCATTTGTCGCCTCCTCGGTAAGCTGGCTCCTGGGCGGAGCAGACTCCGCAACTGGGCGAGCCAGGCCGGTACGGCCCGTGGTCGCCAACGGACGCCCGGTGGTGTTTGAGTGGCTGGGCGCAAGTGGCCCCATGCCGCTGGAGATCGTATGGTCCGGCGATAGCGGCGCGAGGCGGGATACGCTGCGTTTCGACGGGGCGGGGAAGGCGGAGGCGTGGCTGCCGGTGGGAAGCTATCGGTACCGGCTGGAAGGCGGGGGAGCGGGCTCGGTGGCGGTGGAGGAATACTCCGAGGAGTGGCTGCCTCGTCCGGTGGTGCTGGGGGGCCGGGAGGCGGCCACGCTCGCGGCGAGTGGGTCGAGCCGGGCCCGAGGGTGGGTGTGGTTGTTCGGGTTGGCGATTCTCGGGCTGGGAGTGGAGTGGGTGGGGAGGAGGAGACTGGGTTTACGATGAGCGGAATGGCAGGATAGTGCGGATGGTGGATGTTGCAACAGCACACCGCCGAGCCGCCGATCGCGCCGAGGCTTCTCCGAGAAAACTATTGTATGGGAGCGCTCTGTCGGTTGTGAGAGAGAATATTTCGTTTGATTCCGTCCGTCAGTTTCACAGTGTTGAAATTCAATAACAGGCCAACCTGCTTCTGGGAAAGCTTGAGGTAGGTGAGAAGCTGGGATTCGTGAATCGGAAGAATGGTTTCAACCGAGTTTATCTCCAGGACAACCAGGTCCGAGACGATGATGTCGATCCTATATCCCATTTCAAGCCGGACATTGCCGTAAACCAGCGGCAAACCAACTTCAGATCGCACCTCCAGTCCCGCGACTCCTAACTCGTATTCCAGGCAGCGACGGTACGTGCTCTCGAGGAGGCCGGGCCCCAGTGCACGATGTACCGTCATCGCACACCCGATGATGACCCCCGTCAGGCCTGTCAGCGGCCGATCATCGTTCTTGTCCAGAGTCATCCGAACTGTCATCTGAGCATTCTATCGCCTGCTATTAGTCAAGCGTTAACCAATCCACCGCAATCGTGTGTCAAAGCAACGCCTCTCAGCGAGTCCTCGGCGGGCTCAGCGGCTCGGCGGTGCGCAGTTCTCCGCGCCCTCCAGCCCAACTAACTTTCACTTCGCCTCTACTCCTCAGGACTCATGGCACTCGGTCGCCTCAAAAACAAGGAAGGCCTCTGGACCCGCATCAAGAAACTGGCGCTCACCGAGGTCGGTGCGCTGGTGCGGAAGTTAGGCCCGGAGGATCTCGAAGCGATGGAACGAACGCTGATTGAAGCGGATTTCGGGGTGCCCGCCACGCTGGAGCTGGTGCAGGCGCTGGAGGATGACTGGCGGCGCGGCAAGATCAAGAGCGTCGATGATCTGCGCACTACGCTGCTGGACCGGATCGAATTGCTGCTGGCAAGCGACGCGCCGGGCGAGGCCATGGCCTGGGCTCCCAGCGGGCCGACCGTGATCCTGGTGGTGGGGGTGAACGGTACCGGCAAGACGACCACGGTCGCCAAGCTTGCTCACCGACTGCACCGCGAGGGGAGAAAGGTCCTCCTGGCCGCGGCGGACACGTATCGTGCCGGGGCGATCGCTCAGCTGGAGACCTGGGCCGGCCGTCTCGGATTGCCGATCGTGTCGGGCGCGTCCGGCGGGGATCCGGCCGCGGTCGCGTTCGACGCCCTGGAGGCCGCTCACGCTCGGGGTGCGGACACCCTGCTGATCGACACCGCGGGCCGGCTCCACACCCAGGAAGGGCTGATGGACGAGCTGAAGAAGGTCACCCGGGTGCTGGCGCGCCGCGCCCCAGGCGCTCCGCATGAGACGCTGCTGGTCCTCGACGGAACCGTGGGACAGAACGCGGTGCAACAGGGGAAGCTCTTTGCCCAGGCGGTCCAACCGACCGGGATCATCGTGACCAAGCTCGACGGCACGGCGCGAGGCGGCGCCATCGTCGCCCTGCGGCGGGAGCTCGACCTGCCGGTGCGATTCCTCGGCACCGGCGAAGGCCTGGACGACCTGCTGCCGTTCAATCCCCGGGAGTTTGCCGAAGAGCTGATCGAATAGGTGGCAACGCTCCGGCTGGACACGCCCATCAAGTTCCTGAAAGGCGTCGGTGAGCGACGGGCGGAGGGGTTCGCCCGCCTCGGCGTTACCACCGCGCGCGATCTCCTCTGGCACCTCCCCCGCCGCTACCTCGACGCCTCCACCATCACTCCGCTCGCCGAAGCACGGATCGGTGCCGAAGTCTCCTGCCTCGGCCGGGTCGTGGCCAAGCGCGTCATGCCCACCCGGCGGGGCCTCCGGGTCTTCCGCGCCGTGCTGCGCGATGCGAGCGGAGTGCTGGAGTGCGTATGGCCGGGCCAGCCGTTTCTCGACCGCAGCATCAACGAGGGTCAGCTTCTGCTGGTGACCGGGCCGGTTCGCTTCTACCACGGCCGACAGATGAGTCCCCGGGAATACATCGTCCTCGATGACGCTCTCCCGGAAGACGGAGACGTTGCGCCTCCCGGGGGCCGAATCCTCCCGATTTACCCGGCGACCGAAGGCCTGAGCCACCGGACCATCCGCTCGCTCATTCACCAGCATCTCGATGGGCTGATCGGGCTGTCCCGGGACAATCTGCCCAAGAACCTGAGCGCGGAGATGAACCTCCTCCCACTGCCCGAAGCGCTCCGGGCCATTCACCAGCCAGCCAGCGTTGACGAGGCGGAGTCTGGACGCCGCCGGCTCGCCTTTGACGAGCTGTTCGATCTTCAGTTGATGCTGGTGCGGGCCCGGACCCTGGCCAAGCGGCAGCGGAGCGGGATCGCCTTTGAGCTGAAGAAGACCTACACGACCAATCTCAAGGACGAGCTGCCCTGGCCGCTGACCGAGGACCAGCGCCGCGCGGTCCGGGAGATCACCCAGGACATGACGTCGGCCGAGCGGATGCATCGGCTGCTGATGGGCGATGTCGGAACCGGGAAGACCGTGGTTGCGCTGTTCGCGATGCTGCTGGCGCTGGAGAATGATTTCCAGGCGGCCCTCATGGCGCCGACCGAGCTGCTGGCGGAGCAGCATGCGGCGACCCTGACGGCGCTGTTGGAACCACTCGAAATGAAGCCGGAGGTGCTGCTGGGAAGACTTCCCGCGGAGGAGAAGGCTACCCGCCGCCGCCGCCTCGCCACCGGAGCGGCTCGGCTGGTCGTCGGCACCCACGCGCTGCTCCAGGACAACGTCGCCTTTCAGCGTCTGGGGCTGGTGGTGATCGACGAGCAGCACCGCTTCGGGGTAGAGCAGCGCGCGGCGCTGATCGGCAAGGGAAACGCGCCCGACGTGCTGCTGCTATCCGCAACGCCGATCCCGCGCTCGCTGGCACTCACTCTCTATGGCGACCTCGACGTATCCACCCTCAAGCAGAAGCCGCCGGGTCGGGGCGAGATTCGAACTTCGGTTAGGGGCGCCGGCCAGCGGGAACGGGTGCTGGAGTTCGTGCGGGAGCAATGCCTGGAGGGGCGCCAGGCCTACGTGGTCTTCCCGATCATCGAAGAGTCGGAGCAGAGCGATCTGCGGGCGGCGACCACCATGGCCACGGCCCTGGCCGCGCGCTGGCCGGAGCTCAAGGTGGGGCTGGTGCACGGCCGGCTCAAGAACGAAGAGCGGGACGACGTGATGCGGCGGTTCCGGAGTGGCGAGGTCCAGGTGCTGGTGGCGACCACGGTTATCGAAGTCGGTATCGACGTGGCGAACGCGAGCATCATGGTGATCGAGCACCCGGAGCGGTTCGGGCTGGCGCAGCTGCACCAGTTGCGGGGCCGGGTGGGGCGGGGGAGCGAGGCCAGCTTCTGTATCCTGCTGGCGGGCGGCAAGATTGCCCCGCGGCTGAAGGCGTTCGCCGCGACGACCGACGGTTTCAAGATTGCGGAGCTGGACCTGGCCGAGCGGGGGATGGGGGACCTGATCGGCGCCCGGCAGGCCGGAGGCTTCGAGCTGCGGCATGCCCGGCTGCCGGGTGACGCGGACCTGCTCGATCGGGCCCGGAAAATGGCCTCTGTCCTCATCGAAGCAGATCCGAGCCTGGGCCGCCCGGCAAACCAGCCACTCCGGGAACGGACCCTGGCCCGGTACCCCCGGGCGGTGGAGTTGTTTCGGGTGGGCTAGGGCGAAGTTCGACTTGCCCGGGCGGCCACCCTTGCGCTGGATTTGAGTTTCGAGGCTCGGTGGTGATGCACCCCGAAGCAAGAAGCATCTGTGATCCTGCCGCACCAGCACGATTCCCCAGATGTCGCGCGGGCACCCCTTGGTTCATCGGTCGATCTCAAACCAGGTCTGGCGGGATACGCTGCGCTCATCGGGCCCGGTGACTGTTACCGTCATTCGATACCCGCCTGGAGCTGCACCAGCCAGGCTGATGCTCCGAGAAACCGCCACCAGCGGCCTGGTGGCCGGTTCGTTGAAGGCGATATCGATCTGGCGTTTTCCCTCCGGTTTTTCGTCTCTCGCCATGATGGTTATCCGGGTGCGGTACAGCGAATTCGGGGTAGCTCCGATCAGCTGGTAATAGACCAGCATCTCGCTACCGGCCGCAAAGCGATTGAGCGGATTGAGAGCGACCGTGTCGGCGCCGGCAACCCAGGTGATTCCGCTCTCTTTGCTGCCCAGTACGAGATCGCTCAGGCCGAAGGCACCGCGGCTCGGGACCACGACGTCCTCCCAGCGTTGCGCCATGCCGGCGTGGCCCGAATCGATAGTTGCCACCAGGGTCATCCGATAATTCCCCGGCGGGAGAGGCAGGGGGAGTGTAGCGACTGCTGAGGCATCCGAGCCCCGGAAAGCGTCGGGACGCACCGTCCAGGTCGAATCGGCGATCAGGTAGCCGCCGTTGGCATTGGTAGCGGTGGCGTGGAGCTTGAGGAGTCGTGGTTGTGCCAGGTCGCTTGCCGGGCTTGTCGCAAGCTCGCGCACCGGGACCGCGAAGACCAGGAGAACGGTGCCCTCGTCGGCCGCTCCGCTCAACGCGTAGCGTTCGGCGATGCCGGCAAGACCGCGGGGGAACTGCAGCTGGTAGCTGTCGGTACTGGTGCCCAGCTTGATCATATCGTAGCCCCGTTCCCGCTCCATCTGCGCTAATCGACCGGTGGTCGATTGTCCCGCCGCCAGCATGTCATAGATCGGATCCAGCCCGCCGCGGGAGGCCAGGAACTCCGGGTCGCTGCTGATATCGAGGAGGCTTTCCACCAGGCGGTAATTCTCGGTGCCCATCGCGCGCGGGTCACCCTGGGGGCGGAAGTGAAAGATGAGACTCGAGTCCGGTCGCCGGTACTTCCACGAGATGTTGGGTGGAAACCCGGCCTCGCCGAGGTAGGACGCGATGTCGTTCGGCTCGCCATGCCGGAGATAGATCACTCCCCGGTCGTCGAAAAGCGTCTGGTCGCTGTGGTAGGCAAGCACCCGGTCTGTCTGCCAGTAGGTGCCCCGGCGGCGGAAATGACGCAAGGCGTAGAAATAGCGATGATAGTGCTCTGCCAGTCGCTCACCGGGCATGCGGCCGGCCTCCAGGTCGCGGCCGGTCCAGAAGGTCCTGACCCAGATCTCCCGGGTTTCCGCCGAGAGGGTGTCAAACCGGCTCAGCTCCGCTTCGGTGGCGATGTAACTGAGGTCCTGGCGCAGCAAGGCAATGGCGACCGCCGACCGGGCCAGGCGAGCAGCCCGAAAGTAGGTGCTATCCCCTTCTTCCTGGCGACCGAGATCGAACAACAAACGCGCCTGGTGCAGGAATCCGAGCGCGCTGTCGCCACCGGTGCCGATATACCGGCGAAACGACGGCAGCGCGCTGTCGGACCGTGCCAGGTATTCCTCGATGATTCCCCGTCCCTGCCAGTAGTCGGGCGACGTCGTCGCCGTGGTACTGGCCGCCGCCCAGGCGGTGTGCAGCGTATTTAGCATTCCCGACTCATCGTCATCCGCGATCGATGCGGTAGTGAGCGCCAGGATGGCGGGCGCAAATCCGGGATCGATTCGCAATGCGCGGCGCTGGTCGGCCACCGCCCTGGATGCTTCATCTACATCCAGAACCCGACGCAACCGGTTGAGAGTTACCGTTGGGGTAAAAGGGTGCATCCGGAGCGCCATCTCCGCCTCCCCCAGCCCGTACCAGGGTACCGGCCAGTCGGGCGCCAGTTCGGTGGCCCACTCGAACTCCGAACCGGCGTCTTCGGCGTGGTCCCGGGATGCGGTGAGCTGGCTCAGCCGCAATGCGATGAATCCCAGCTCCAGGTGGACCAGCGGGTTGTTGCGATCCGCCCTGGCTCGGTCGATCGTGGCGCGTTCCAACGATAGCAATGCCACGGTGTCCGTGACCATCTGCAACGAATCGCGGGAAGTGAGGATGCGAGTTCTCTGCTCAATGGATTGCGGATGCGCAAGGCGGGGGATCAGCAGGAGAAGGAGTGGGAGTCCCCGAAAACACGCGCGGATGCGGCCTCCCGAGGTGGGCATCAGAACGGTACGTGAAGGCCAATCGTCGTTTGCCCGGCCTGGGTACGCACTTCAGGTTCAAACGGAATGTTCCGTGGCCGGCTCTTGGAACGGGTCAGTTCCCAGATGAACATCACCGCGGTGCCGACCAGGGCGGTCTCCCCGCCGATCAACCAGCCTCGGGCGTTTCGGTCATAGCGCAGGGATTCCTGGAACTTCTGCTCCAGGAGCGGGTCGGCGTAGCGGCCATCGTCCAGGGTGGCGCAGTTGGCGGTAGACTGCACACAGGCCAGCGTAATGACGTGGAACGCATCGTCGGCCCTGGTGTGAGCCCGGGCGGCCAGCACATTCATCGTTACCGCAGCCGCGAGCGTGGCCCACTTGCCGTACTTGATGAGCGGGGGAGAGCCGGGTACAACCGGCTGCTGCGCCGTCAGCGACTGGGCGCCGAGGGTGAGGCACAGGAGCAGGAGGATGGGGCGCGTCATAGCTTGTATCGGTGCAGGTCGCCCCGCCCGCCCACGGCCAGAAAGCCATCGGCGAGAACCAGGGCAGGGAACTCCACCGGCGCGCCAATCAGGGTCTGCCACGCGATGGTGCCATCCAGGGTCAGCGCGTACAGCTTTCCGTCCACGTCCCCTACCACCAGCCATTCACCCACCATGGTCGGTGACGCCAGGAAGGGAGTTCGCAACGCGATCAAACGCTCTGCGACCGGGAACTGGGTGAGGGGGATACGGTAGAGAGTTCCGATCCGGGTCATGACCCACGCGGTATCCCCGCGGACCACCGGCGTCCCCAGGACCGGGGCGTCGAGCGCCACCGACCAGGCCCGTGCGAGGCTGGGCGGTCGGATTCCGATGACCAGGGAATCAGTCGTCCCGGCGATGCGGTATTCCCGGTGCACCGCCCAGCCGGACATGATGGTCCCCGGGCTTCGGGTTCGTTCCAGAACCCGGCCATCAGCGGTTGAAATGCTGAAGATCGAATCCACGGTGGCCACCAGCATCGTTCCGTTGTCCCCGGGGAACGCCGCCGACCGCGCCACGCCGACGCTGCGGCGCCATTTGACCTTCCCATTGGCCGGATCCAGCCCCATCAGCATGCCTGTCCGGGTGGCAACCACGAGGGTGCCTTGAACCAGGGCGGGCGGTGCCGCGGAGGGGCCGGCCTGGGTGGACCAGACCTTCGATCCACTGAGCCGGTCGAAGCCATAGACCCGGCCGTCGGGCCGCTCGGCGTGGGCGTACACTCGCCCGTCATCGGCGATGACGCCCTCGGCAATCGGTCCCGGTATCCGGGTGCGCCAGCGGATCGCGCCATTCCTGAGGTCCACCGCGATGACGTGGCGGTCCGCCGCGCCGAAGTAGATCACCGTGTCCATGTAGGCGACGGTGCCGCCCAGCCCGCGACCCGCGGTGCGGGTCCAGACCTCCTCCAGCGGGGTGCCGGCCACCATGCGGGGTTCCATGCTCGTGGTCACGTCGATATCGCGCGGCGGGCGATAGGCGGAGCAGGCCGCGTTGACGCTTCCAGCGAGCAGGAGTAAACTCCACGCGCTTTTGCATCTCCCTGAAGGACCCAGTGGTTGCATATGCCTCAACGTGATGATGCCTCATGAACGCAGTGCAGATCGGTCACCTGAGCGGATTCGTCGGCGAAACCGTCACCGTCCGCGGGTGGGTCACCACGGTGCGCTCCAGCGGCAAGCTCGCCTTCGTCAACTTGCGTGATGGGACCGGGTATCTCCAGGCCGTCGTCTCGAAGCGGGACGTAGCAGAACCGGCCTGGGATGCCACCCAACTGCTCACCCAGGAGACCAGCATCGCCGTCACCGGGACCGTCCGTGCGGACGAGCGGGCGGCGGGCGGCTTCGAGTTGACCGCGAGCGACCTGGCGATCCTGGGTCCCAGCACGGACTTCCCCATTTCGCCCAAAGAGCATGGGACGTCCTTCCTCTTCGAGCATAGACACCTCTGGCTCCGGAGCCGGCGCCAGGTCGCGATCGCCCGGGTCCGCCACGAGGTGGTCCAGGCGATGCGTGACTTCTTCCACCAGGACGGGTTCACCCTGGTGGACAGTCCGATTCTGACCGGCGCCATCGGGGAGGAGGCGGGGAATCTCTTCTCCACCGAGTACTTCGACCTGGGCAAGGCCTACCTGGCCCAGACCGGTCAGCTCTATATCGAGGCCGCCGCTGCCGCTCTCGGCAAGGTGTACTGCTTCGGCCCCACCTTCAGGGCGGAGAAATCCAAGACCCGGCGACACCTGACGGAGTTCTGGATGGTCGAGCCGGAGGTCGCCTTTAACGACTCCAACGACAACATGCGGCTCCAGGAGCGGTTCGTCAGCTACGTGGTCGAGCGGGCGCTGGCGCGCCGCGGTGAGGAGTTGAAGGAGCTGGAGCGGGATACCCTCCCGTTGGAGCAGGTCAAGCCACCATTCGCCCGAATATCCTATACCGATGCCATCAGCAGATTAAACGGGTTGGGCTCCGATATCACCTGGGGGAACGACCTGGGCGGCGACGATGAAACCCTGCTGGCCAGGCAGTTCGACCGGCCGGTGTTCGTCTTCAACTACCCCAAACAGGTGAAGGCGTTCTACATGAAGGAAAACCCCGAGGACCCCCGGACGGTGCTCAACAACGACTGCCTGGCACCGGAGGGGTACGGGGAGATCATCGGCGGATCCCAGCGGGAGGACGACTACGACCGGCTCCTGGCCCGGATCCGGGAGCAGGGGTTGGACCCAGCGACCTACGGCTGGTACCTCGACCTGCGGAAGTACGGCACCTTCGTGCACTCCGGGTTCGGACTCGGCGTGGAGCGGACCGTGGCCTGGATTTGCGGGCTGCCCCACATCCGGGAGGCGATTGCGTTTCCCAGGCAGATTCATCGGCTCTACCCATGAACCGCGTAAGAAGTGAGAAGTGAGAAGGACTGCCTTGCCCTCTTACTTCTTACCTCTCACTTCTCGCGCTGTTTTTGCGGCCTCCCAAAGCTCATCTAACTTCTCAAGTCCCGCCGTCTCCACCTCAAGTCCCTTCTCAAGTGCCATTCGCTCCACTTCGCTAAAGCGTTGCTGGAACTTGAGATTGGCACGGTCCAACGCAATGCTCGGCTGAACATCTGCCTTTCGGGCCAGGTTGACCACCGCAAAGAGGAGATCTCCGATTTCGTCGACCACGGCGTCGGGAACCGGGGATTTCCCGATCTCTTCCTCTACTTCAGCCAGCTCCTCTCGTACCTTCTCCGCCGGCCCGGCCGTATCCGGCCAATCGAACCCGACCGAGGCGGCGCGCTGCTGAAGGCGGAAGGCCATCTGGAGGCTGGGCAGCGTTGCTGGGAGGCTATCGAAGATTCCCGTTCGGCCTTCCCTGCGTTTCAGCGTCTCCCATGGCTCCGCTGGCCCCAGGTCGTAAAGGTGCGGGTGGCGACGTCTCATCTTCTGCTCCAGTTCCGCGGCGATCTCTTCCGGGGTGAATTCCCCCCGCTCCTCCGCGATGACGAACTGCCAGGCGAGATGGAGCAGAAAATCACCCAGCTCATCCCGAATCCGGGGCAGATCTTCGTCTCGAAGGGCGGCGTCCAGCTCGAGGACCTCCTCGACCAGGTAGGGACGCAGCGTTTCCCGGGTCTGCACCCGGTCCCAGGGACAGCGATTCCGGAGATCGCGGACCACAGCCAGGGCACGTCCAAGCGCTGAATTCTCTTGCATTTATCCTCCGTGACGGGTTATGATACCCG
>JBDTTZ010000072.1:0-5342 GCA_040008015.1 Gemmatimonadota bacterium | reverse complement strand
CGTTGCAGCTGGAAGCTCCGGCGAAGACCTTGAGCGCCAGCGACGGGTCCACCTCGCGCACTCCGCCTTTCAGATAGGCCAGGTGTTGCGATTCCGCCTCCGCTACCCCGCCCAGCGCGGTGCCCATCATCACCCCCATCCGGTCCGGGTCTTCCCGGCGGGGATCCAGCTCGGCATCCTCCAGCGCCAGCCGCGATGCCGCGATGCTGAACTGGGAGAAGCGGTCCAGCCGCCGGGCTTTCCGCTCCTCGATGTGATCGCTGGAGTAGAACCCGTCGACCTCCGCCGCGATGCGCGACTTGAAGGGCGTGGGATCGAACCGGGTGATCTCCCGGACCGCCGACTCGCCGCGGCGCAATCCTTCCCAGAACGGCTCCCGGCCGATGCCGATCGGGGAGATCACTCCCAGGCCGGTGATGACGACACGTCGAGACTCACCCATGATTCTGCTCCACAAATCGCGCGATCCCCGCGAGGGTGCGCGACGCTATTCCGTGAATGAAGACCGGGCCGATCACCAGGTTTGCCGCCGGCCCGCCGATGAGCGGCCAGCCGGGACCCGTCCACTCGTGGACGATGGTCACTTCGGTTGCCGCGCCGGACGGCACCACCCGCCACACCACCTGCATCCCCCGGGTGATTCCGTCGATGTGCTTGTAATGCACCTCTCGCCGCTCGGGATCCACCCGCATTCGCGACACCCACCAGGTGGGATACCGCGCGATGCCGAAGGGACGCCAGGCCGCCATCTCGACAATACTCTCCCCGCCGGTGCGCTCCCGCATGGTGACCCAGCGGTAGTGGGGCAACAGCTGGGGCCAGCGCTCGACATCCGCGGCCGCGGCGAAGACCCGATCGGCCGGCGCCCGCATGACCAGCCGATCAACGGTGCGCATCAATCGCGGCGCCAGACGGCGACCAGCCGATAACCCGGCCGGGCCCATACCGGGGCCGCCATTCCGGCGGCCGCCATCAGCTCCCCGAGCTCGCTCACCCGGTAGCCGCGGCGAACCGAGGTGATTCCGTCGGCCCGGGTCGCGGCGTCAAAGCCGAGCACCCGGGATCCGAGCCAGAAGCCGGCCTGGGCCAGCCGGGCGCGGCGCAGGTCGCAGACGACCACTGCACGCCGGGCCACCCGCCGGCTCTCACTCAGCAGCTGGGTGGCCGCGGGCTGCGTGAGGTGGTGGATCACCTGGCTCACCAGCACCAGGTCCACCGAACGATCGCGCAGCGGCAGAGTGCCAGCGCATCCCACCACCGTGGCCACTCCGTTGCCGCACGCCACCTGGGCCGCCGGATAACTGCGATCGATGCCGAAACCGCGGATCGAGTAGCCCCGGCTCCGTCCCCACTGCTCGGCATCCCGCGGCAGGTCCGCGGCGCCTGTCCCCACGTCGAACAGGGTCAGCGCTCCCGGTGCCCTGCCCTCGAGAGCCCGCGTCAGTCCGAACCGCATCGCCGCGCGCCCGCCGAACCAACGATTGGACAAGGCGATGCTGCGCAGCGATTGCGCCACCATCCGGGGATCGGCGGCGGGATCGTCCAGCAGCTCCACGCCGACGGTGCTGGTCGCCAGGGAGTTGGTCATTGCCGGAGCCCGGCGTAGCCGCCGCGATAGTAGAGCAGCGGCTCTCCCTCGAAGGTTTCGCCGCCGACCACGCGGGCGACGTAAATGGTGTGATCGCCGGCGGGAACCCGGGAGACCGGCTCACACTCGAGATAGGCGATCGCGCCCTTCAGCACCACGCCGCCATGCGGGCTCGGCTCAAACCCCAGGCCGTCGAACCGGTTGCTGCTCTGCTCGGCGAAGCGCCGCGAAATCGCCTCCTGGTCTGCCGCCAGGATATTCACGGTAAAGGCGCCAGTCTGCTCCATGATCTGGAACATGTCCGCCGCGTGATCGATGCAGACCGAAATCAGCGGTGGTTGCAGGGAGATCGACGTCAGCGTGTTCGCCGTCATCCCCACCGGTTTGCCATCCGGACCGGTCGCCGTCACCACGGTGACGCCGGTGGCGAAGTGGCCCAGCAATTGGCGGAAGCGGGCGGGTTCGACCCCGGACATCAGACCACCATCCGGGCGAGGAAGACCGGGTTCAGCACCCGGCGGGCCGGGAGCACATCGGCGGTGACTCCGATCAGGGTGTGGGCCATGCGGCCCCGCCGCCCCAGCCGGGCGACCGCGCGATCGAACAACCGCGGCGCCAGCATCCCGAACCCGATGAGCCGTTCCACCGCCCACTTGCCCCGAAAGGCCCGGCGCCGGCTCTTCACATAGGAAGCGAGTCGTCGCGCGGTGACCGGGCCCGGCGTAGCCAGCGCGGGCCGGAGCACGGCCGCGGCCAACTCCGCCCCGGCCAGTGCCGAGAAGATTCCCTCGCCGGTAAACGGATCGAAGAAATCGGCTGCGTCCCCCACCAGCAACGCGCCGTCCGCCACCACCCGACGAGCCCGTGCGCTGAATGGCCCGGTGGCATGGACCGGGTGCAGCAGTCCGTCGGCGGGGATCCGGTCGGAGAGGCCGGGGAAGCGGCGAAGCTCGTCGAAGAAGAACGCCTCGATCTGGCCCCGGGCGGCGCGCGCCCGTTCTCGCGGAACTACCAGTGCTACGTTGGCGACGCCCTGGCCCAGTGGATTTATTCCCACGTAGCCGGCATCGCTCACCAGCATCTCGGCCGTTTCGCCGAGCTGGGTGACGCCGGCGACGTGGGTGACGAAGCCGACCCGGCGCGGCGCGCCGTACGCCAGCCCGCCGATTCTCCGCGCGACGATCGAGCGCAGTCCATCCGCACCGACCGTGACCCGGGCCCGGATCTCGATCACGTCGCCGGCCGGAGTGCGGAACATGGCGCCGGTGATGGCGCCCGCGCTCCGGAGCAGGTCGATCGCGGTATGCTCTTCCAGGACGCTGACGCCGGCGCCGTGCGCGTGGTCGAGCAGCGCAGCGTCCAGCTCGGTGCGGGCCAGGGAGATTCCCACGGCCGGTGCGTCCGCGCCGTTCTCCGCGAAGAGCCCGGTGAGACTCGCGCCACGGGCAGCGACCACCCGGGTGCCAGCGAGCGGGCGAGCTCCCCGCCCCCACAGGGCGGCGGTGACCCCCAGCCGGTCCAGCCGGGCGACGGCGCCGGGGCCCATGTATTCGGAGCATGGCTTGTCGCGGGGGAAGCGGGCGCGATCGGCGAGGATCACCCGGTGGCCGGCGCGCGCCAGCCACCACGCGGTTGCGCTCCCCGCGGGACCGGCACCGATGACCAGGACGTCGGTCTCGCGGGTGAGTTCAGATACGGACGTAGGTGACTCCGTCGAGGAGAAGGCGGTCGGGAGAGAAGTTTTCCAGGGACCAGCGGAATGTCACGGTCCCGACGTTGCCGCCGAACGCGATGCTGATGTCGGTGCTGTTGGTGGACCAGGTGCAGGGAAGCGAGGTCGTGAGGGTCCGGCCTTCCAGCACCGAGGTGACCGCCACCGTCCGGTTGCAGGAGCCGTTGACCTGGAAGTGCCAGGTGGTGACCTGGGACTGCACGTCGTTCATCAACCGGGTAATGAAGGTCGCGCTCCAGCTCCCCACCACCACAGCCGCCCCGCCGGTCCCGCCTCCTCCACCGCCGCCGCCCGTGAGTTCCCCCGTGGTATCAAACGGAACCTGACCCACCGGGTCCCGCAGTCCACCGTCACAACCCATTGCTGCTGCGAGGCTTAGTATAACAGCAAGCCGCAAGATTCTCGGCGCCATTCCCACCTCCTTCGGGTACCCCCCGGAAAAGTAAGCGGTAAGCAGTAAGAGGTAAGCGGGAACCGGACGCAGACACCGGGAATTACCTTGGCGCTTTGATCTAACCTCCAGTCCCGCTTACCGCTTACCGCTTACCCCTTACCCCTTACCGCCCTATTTGTACAGCAACGCTCCGACCACTCCCGCAATGGTCGTGGAGAGTGCGTTGACCGCATCATTGCTGCACCAACGCCACCCGTATACATGGACGGCCTGGGTCCCGCAGCGGTGTACCGGCCGCTCGCATGCGACCTGGCAGGCCGGACAATTGAAGCGGGCCTGGATGCTCGCGCCGAGCAGTGAATCGAAAAACATTCCGCCGAGCCCGAGAGCCAGGGACAGCGGGAGAAGGCTGGAGGCGTGGAAGGCCAGCGCCGCCGTGCCGCCGACAGTGGCCGCTCCCATCAGCGCGCCCGCGGTTCCCGGCCAGGATAGAGCGCCGCTGGTCCCGGGGGGAACCGGTCGTCCGGTGGTGATGAGTCGGGGTGGTCGGGAGCTGGTCGCTCCCAGGCTGGTCGCCCAGGTATCGGCGGCGGCGGCGGCGAGACTTGCCACGACCAGGCCGGGAAGTCCCAGCAGCGAGCCAAGGGCCGCGGGCCCCCCGTTGGCGAGGACCTGGCCGGCATCGCGCCGGGCGCCTTTGGCATCGAAGTGCCGGACCGAGGGATCGGAGATGCGGCGAGAAACCAGGGTGCTGCCGACGAAAAAAGCGCCGAGCACCAGTCCGCCCGGCCATCCGGTTCCGGCGAGAATCGCGCTGCCGACCAGAGTCGCGGCGATGGCGCCCCCAGGGGTCAGTGCCCGAGCGCCTAGAGCGACCAGGGAGACTACTGCTGCGGTCAGGGCGTAAGCGACGACGGTCATGCGGAAGGTGGGTTTCCGGGATTGTGGGATTCTGGGAATGACTAGGAAGGTGGTGAGGCGTCGCGCAGGGCGGCCAGCACCCGGTCCCGCACCGAGGAGGGACACTCCGCGCTGCGAAGCCGCACCTGGAGCAGCGCCACGAAGCGCTGCTCATACGCCGCGCAGTCCTCGCACGGCGGGCAGTCTCCCAGGTGCTGGCGTACTTCCGCGGCGAGGTCGGCCGGCAGCTCCTGTTTCAGAAAATCCATCAGCTGGGCGCGCACTTTGGCGCAATCGGTGTCCGCGCTCATCGTTCGCTCCGGGCGGTGATGATGCCCATCTCGACCGCGTGCTCATACAGGTCGGTCTGCATCAGGCGGCGGGCGCGGAACAGCCGTGACTTCACGGTCCCGACCGGGATGCTGAGGGCGTGCGCGATTTCGGCGTAGGGCAATCCTTCGATGTCACTGAGCACCATCACTTCGCGAAACTCCGGGGGCAGGGCATCCAGGGCCTGGAGAATTTTTTCATCCACGATCTTGTCGAAAAACGCACCTTCCGGATCGCTCTCTTCGCCGGGTTGCGCCGCCATGTGGAGGTCGAGCACCTCGTGCTCCATGGGAATCGGTTCCCGCTTTTCCCGGCGGTAGGCGTTGATGAAGGTGTTCCGTAAGATGGCCAACAACCAGGCCCGGGCACTGGTTCCCGGCTCGAACTTCTCCCAGTTG
>JBDTTZ010000071.1:0-1763 GCA_040008015.1 Gemmatimonadota bacterium | reverse complement strand
CCCTCGGTGGGAATCGGCCCCGGCGCAATGGCGTTGACCCGGATCCCGTCGGCGGCCCACTCCAGCGCCAGTGTCCTGGTGAGCGCATCAATACCGGCCTTCGCGGCGGTGGCGTGGGCCATCATGGGCCAGCCCCGGTAGTGCAGCGTCATGGAGATGGAAATGATGCGGCCGCCGCGCTGCTGCTGCATCGCGGGATACACCGCCTGCGAAGCGAAGAAGGTGCCGTAGAGGTCAGTTTCCACCACCGCTTTCCAGGCGTTCTCCGAGAGCGTGGCCGAGGGGGCGTAGAAGTTCCCGGCGGCATTGTTGACCAGGATGTCGAGCCGGCCCAGCTCACTCACCACCGTTTCCGCGGTGCGCCGGATTGTCTCCACCTCCCGGACATTGGTGGCCATGGTACGGATGCGGGTGCCGTACTGCTCCAGCTCCTGCCGGGCGGCCTCCAGGTTTTCCGGTTTGCGGCTCGCGATGACGACATCGGCCCCGGCGCGCGCCAGGGAAGCCGCGATGCCTCGGCCGATACCGGTGCCGCCCCCGGTGACGAGGGCGACCTGGCCCTTCAACAGGTTTGGACGGAAGACCGATTCATCAGCCATAGGCGAGATCTTCGAGTCAGAAGAAAGCACTGAGGACTAAGGACTAAGGACTCGATATCCCAGTCCTCAGTCCTTTGATCCTCAGTCCTATTACTTCGACTTGACCGGGCTTCCCGGCGTTTCCGCGCCTTCGACCGCCATCCCCATCACGTGGTAGCCGGAGTCCACGTAGAGCACTGTCCCGGTAATGGCGCTGGCCAGCGGACTGCAGAGGAAGGCGGCGGCGTTACCCACGTCGAACGAGTCGATCGGCTTGGGGAGCGGAGAGTTGGCGCTGGTGTACTTGATCATGGTGTCGATGAAGCCGATGGCCGACGCGGCCCGCGAGGCCCAGGGACCGGCCGAGATGGCATTCACCCGTACACCGTGCGTGCGGCCCGCTTCAAAGGCCAGGGTGCGGGTATCGGATTCCAGTGCCGCCTTGGCGCTCGACATGCCGCCGCCGTATCCCGGGATGACCCGCTCGCCCGCGATGTAGGTAAGCGACAGAAAGGACCCGCCGGGCCGCATGAGCGGAGACAGCTCCCGCACCAGGGCCACGTTGCTGTAGGCGCTCACGCTCAGGGCGGTGAGGTAGCCGCTCCGGCTGGTTTCGATCAACGGCTTCCGCACCTCCGGCGCATTGGCGAGGCTGTGGACGACGATGTCGACGCACTGGGGGCCAAAGTCGGTCTTCAGCCGCTCGACCATGCCGCGGATGCTGAAATCGCCGATATCCTTGTAGCGCTTGTTCTCCCGCACTTCGGCAGGGGCGTCTTCCAGCGAGTCATAGGCCGCGTCGAGCGGGTAGATGCGCTCGAACGTCATCTTGCGGCCGTCGGAAAGGGTAAGCGACTCGTCGATCTTGCCCCGCTCCAGTAGCTTCTGGAAAATGCCCAACGCGGGAGGCCAGCTGCCGACGCAGATGGTGGCCCCGGCCTCGGCCATGGTCTTGGCGATGGCGAAGCCGAACCCGCCGTCGTCCGAGACTCCAGCGACAAGGGCGCGTTTCCCGGTCAGGTCAATGGCGAGCATGGGCTACCTTGCTTGGGGTGAGGTTCCGAGGCTGGAAGATAACTGCGCCCCTCACTCGCTGCGAAGCACTTCGAGCGGCGTCTTCCCCAGCACCTCGAGGCTGTTGGCCAGCCCCACCGCCAGGGTCAACCCGATTACGCCGAGCGCCAG
>JBDTTZ010000070.1:0-2314 GCA_040008015.1 Gemmatimonadota bacterium | reverse complement strand
GGGCCCGCTCGAGGTCGCCATGCTGACCTTGCCGGCCAGCACCGGGTGGGCAAAGAGGCCGATCCCCTTGATGGCCTCATAGACCGCAATCCGCCCCCGCCAATCCTCCGACCACCCCTCGGTGTCGAGCCGCCAGCGGTGGCGGTACCTGGCGGAGAGGGTGATCCCGTCCTCGTTGCTGATGGCGAGTGGGGGCCGCTCTAGGGTGCCGGTCCCCAGCGTCACGCTGACCCCCGCGAACGCAGGGTTAATGAATGCCAATTCGGGCGACGATTCGAAATGATCTTCCTCATAGTGGCCCGCCACCCTCAAGGCGAGCGACCGGTACCACCCGGCCCACAGGTTGGACACGCCCAGCTCGGCGTCCCGCTCCCGGCTCCGCACATCGGCGGAGATGGGTGACGTGATGCGGCCGGCGTCGCCCCAGTCCTGCGAGAGGTAGAGATCCACGGCGCGATGGGCCCAACGCTGGTAGATCACCGAGAGCACCCCGTCCAGCCGCGCGCCTTCGGTCCCGACACCGAGCTGAATTCCGTAGGCCACCCGCCCCACCGGATCGCTCCCCGAGGTCAGGAGACCGATGAAGGTTCCGGCCGATCCCTTCTTGATGATCAGAGGGACGAAGTAGTGGGGGCGGAGCGCGGCCCACGGCGCATAGCCGCCGGTGCGAATCGCCACCGCGGAAGCGAGCGAATCTGTGGCGTCCACCAGCTTCTCCGGTCCGGAGACGGTGATACCGCTGGCATCGGACAATCGGTCGGCCAGCGCATCGGGATCCCAGCGAATCCGCTTCACCGCATAGCCATCCGCCTCGAGCGCGGTGAAGTAGAGCCACCCGTCGCTGGCCGGCATCGGCTGAGTCGCGCCGGCCGGCTCCGTCGTCAGCGTAAGCACGCCACCATCAGGGTGCATCACGTGCACCTGGGGCAGGCCCGATTCATCGCTGGCGTAGAACAGGAGGGAGCCATCAGGGCTCCATACTGGATCAGTCAGCACCTGGTTGCCGGTGGCCCCGACCAGCTCTGCCTCCCGGGTGCTGCCGGGAGATATGGACACGACGTGATAACCGAACCGGTCGTGCTGAACCGCGAGGATCGCTCCGGAGGGGTGCATCGCGGGTGAGGCCCAGGTGGTTCCGGGCGGATCCTGGGTCAGCGCGATGACCGAGTCATCCGTCAGAATGCCCAGCCGGTTGCCGGTCCCGGTTACCTGCACCGCCACGACGCCAGCCGCTCCGGCCGCCAGGTCGGTAAGCCGAGCGCCGTGGGTCATCTGTTGCCACTGATCTCCCACCAGGCGATGCAGATCGGAGCGATAGGTGAACGGGTCGGCCAGCTCGAGCCAGGTGGCGTAGAGCGTGTCACCGGCCCAGGCGAGATCCACGCCTGACGTCGTGCGGTAGCGGCTGACCTGGCCGTTGGCCCGTTTCACGACGATGGCGGCGGGCTCGTCTCCCCGGCTTTCAAACCAGGCCAGGTCTCCGTGCGAGGCGGCAGCCGCCGGCGGCGCGCGAAGCTTCGACGCCACGACTTCAGCCGCACTCTCCGGGTGGGCGGCGCGCTGCTCGTACTCCCGCTTCATGCTCGACCACAGGCTGTCCCGCCGGATGCCGGAGACTGCGCCGATCGGGTGCCCGGTGCGAAAGGGAACCAACTGGCCCGAAGTCTTCTCGATGAAGCGCGGCACCGCGGAATCTCCCCCGGCTTCCGCGAGACGCGCGAAGAAGCGCGAGCCATAGGCGTACGCCGCGATGCCATCGGGCCAACGGGGGGAGATGTAGGTGGCTTCACCCGCAGAGAGCCAGCGGTCGCCGAGTGCCGCGGCGGCAAGCAGCTGGGTATGAAAACTTCCCCACACTCTGCCCCGCCCGGTCAGCCGGCTTTCATAGTAGGTCGCGAGGCCTTCGGCGACCCAGGCGGGCTGGTAATTATTGGGAAAGGTTCCCGGTAGCCGGCCCAGGACCGCTTGGACCACTCCCCACGGTCCCTTTACCCGGTCGAGATGGAAGATGTGAGTCAGCTCGTGGCTGATCAGCAGCCGGAGCCAGTCGTCATAGTTCTGGAGCTCGGGGACGTCGAGCGGCGGCGTGACGAGGAGGACGATGCGGTTCGACGGGCTGACCTGGGCGGATCCATTGGAGAAGTCCGCTGCGTCGCTCAGCACCAGGTCGATCGACTGCCGAGGCGGCACCAGCTCGCGAGCAAGTGCGGCGTAGGCCCGCTCGCCTTCCCGGGCAGCCAGCATCGCGAGGGAGTCGGCGCCGGGGCGGTAGTGGATCCGGAAGTGAGTGGTGTGGGCGGTGAGCCAGCGACCG
>JBDTTZ010000069.1:0-2214 GCA_040008015.1 Gemmatimonadota bacterium | reverse complement strand
TCGCCGGCGCGAGCGTGGCGACCCGGCTCGGGTCGGCGGCAATCTCGCGGACGCCAAGCGTTTCGATTCCGCAATCGGCGAGGTAGGTGAAGTAGAGTGTGACGGCCAGCGCGAGGCCGATGACGCCATAGGACCCGGGTCCCAGGGTCCGGGCGAGGTAGATGGTCGCACCGAACGCCACCAACCGGGCGGCGGCTTCCCCGGCGCCGAGCGCGAGGAAGTTCCGGCCTACGGTTTTGTCGGATTCGCGGGACACATTCATGATCTTGCCGTGAAAAATGGCAGGGGCCGATCATTGATCGGCCCCTGCAGAGATCGGCCCCTGACCATAGGACCCTGCGTCAATGGCTCAGCGGGAGACCAGCTTGTTGTAGAGAGCGCCCACCAGCCGTCCCATCGCATAGCCGAAGACAAAGGCGTATACGAAGCCGATCAGGCTGCCCAGGAAGCTGACCTTGTAGCCGGGAAGAAATACCCGGAGCAGGCTCAGGTGCTGGCCGACCCGGGGTCCACCCTTGAGCACCAGGATGTTCGTGGCGATGAAGATCCCGGCGCCGAGCAGGAGCCCGAAGGCGATTCCCCAGGCCCGGGCATTGAGCCGAAGCATGGTGGTCTCCATGGCTCGCTCGGTTTCATCGGTGGTCATAGTCTCCGTCTCGGGCATCATGGCTCTCAGATATGGTCCAGGAAGTCGCGGGTTTGCGACAGCTCCGACTTGGCGCGAATCATGAAAATCGAGAACGCGATCACCAGGTTGCGGCAAAAGGCCACGAACCACCCGCCCACGAATCCGATCACGAACCCCCAGAAAAAACCCACCAGTGCCCCGGTCCAGGAAACCTCGTAGCCGGCGAAATACTGGGAAAGGAGCGAGAACCCAACGCCCTGCTCGGGCGGGTTCAGCAGGGCCATCACGGTGACCAGGAAGAAACTGAGCCCGATCGCCACACCGATGGCGATGCCAAGAGCGCGCTTATGCAGGGGAGCAAAGGCGAGGGCGACAGCCGGAGGGAGCCCATCCTCCGAGGTCGACGGGGCAGCGGCAGGAGCTTCGGATTCCGTCAGATGACTCATGCGAAGTTAGCCACCAATATGGGGAATGCGCCGGGAAGGGGCAACATCACCTGGGGTCCTCCCTGGTGCCGGGCGCGCGCACCGGCTGCTGCCAGGGGCCCCGGGGAGTCCTGCTGGGGATGGGCGGCCAGGTTTCCACTCCGACTTCCGCGAACGCCTGCACATCGGCGGGAGGCTTGGGCTCCCCGATCGTGTGATGCAGCAGGATTCCCCAGAGCGCCGACACCCCGTTCAGGAAGTAGTAGAGCAGGTGGACCGGTACTACCCGCACCGCGAACCACACCCCGCGGCACCGGGCAAAGAACCCATACAGGGGGCGGCTGGTGTAGAGCACCGGAAGCACGGCGAGCAGCGTCCCGATCAGCCAGCGGAAATCTCCCAGCAGCAGCGCGGCCAGGGTGAACGCCGCGGCGACCCAGATCAGGCCGGTGTTGATCTTCTCGGTCAACCGGAGGTTGAGCACGGCGCTCTTGCTGGCATCGCCCTGCTCGACCAGCAGCCGCATCCACGGCACCCCGCGATCGTGCAGGTCGGTGGTGATCACGTTGCGGAGCGTCCAGTGCTTGAGGTGGGTCCCCTGGATCTCGGGGCAGAGCAGGATCGAATGCCCGTGGTCCCGGATCCGGTGGCCCAGCTCGATGTCTTCGATCTGGGGTCGCACGTAGTGCCATTCATCGTACATGCCGCACTCGACGAAGACCGAGCTGCGCACCGCCCCGCATCCCGCCCAGAACGTCTCGGCCGGCCCCGGGTTCTGATGGTGCACGTAGTGGTGCATCAGGTTCCGGTACTGGGAGATGAACCCGGCCGCCGGTGGGGCGTCATCGTAGGAGCCGAACACCGCGCCGAGCGTAGGATCGTCCGCAAAACGCCAGGCGAAACGGGTCAGCGTGTCGGTGTGGACGCAGACATCGGCGTCGATGAACACCACCACGGCCCCGCGCGCCGCTTCGAAGCCCCGGTTCCTGGCGTAGGCCGGGCCGTGAGGCTTGCCCGGCAACCGCACCACCGAGTCGGCGAACCGCGCGGCGAAGACCGCCGTATCATCGCTGCTGGCGTCGTCCACCACGATCAACTCCCAGCAGGAGCGGGGGAGGTCGCTCTGCATCAGCGCCTCGAGCGACCGGGGCAGCACCTTGG
>JBDTTZ010000068.1:0-11766 GCA_040008015.1 Gemmatimonadota bacterium | reverse complement strand
CGATCGCCGGGCTCTTCATCAGAAGCGGCGGCGCCTGGTTGCTGGTTCCTCGCGGAGGGATTGCGGCCGTGCCCACGCAACCGCCGACCCGTCCGGCCAGGCCGGAGACGATCCAGGATGCCATCGCCGCCAACCCGGTTCTCCAGGCCAACGGCGCGCAGATCCTGATGGACAACCAGCTCGCGGTCGCCCGCTACACCGCGGCCGCCCGTTCGTTCGACGGACTGGGTTGGTACCTGGGGACCTGGGGCGTTGGACCGCTGTTCCTGCCGGACGGTGCGGCACTCCCCCAGCGACTGACCTTTGGATTGCCGGGACTGGTTGCCGGCGCGCTGTACATGGCCCCCGGCGGTGTGTGGGTCTCCACCGATCAGACGACCAGCCAGCGGGCCGGCCTGGCATTCGTCGCGACTGACCTGAGCGATTTCAACTGGATCCAGGGGAGGACCGGTTTCGGCCTTCCATTTGGATACGTGCGCCGGATTGTCGGGCTGGATCAGAGTCTCTGGGCGGCGACGGACGCCGGCGTGGCGCGGATCAATCCGGAAAGCGGCGACGTCGATCTCTTCGACCAGGGTCGCGGACTGATGGACAACCGGGTCTTCACGGTGGCGACGCGGCGCGGGCTGCTGGCGGCGGGTACCGCTCACGGGCTTGCGCTGATTACGGACAAGGGAGTCGAGCGGGTGGCTCCCGATTACGCCGACGCCGTCTTCGCGATCGCCTTTTCGGCTCAGGCCGATACCCTCTGGGTCGGTACGCCACGCGGGTTGCGAATCGCGGTGCGTGGGGAGCCTGATCTCTCCCTCCCGACCGAGCTGCAAACCGCCGCCGCGCTCGGTGAGCCGGTGATCGCGCTCGCCTGGTCCAGCGACACCCTGATGGGAATCACCGAAGACCGGCTCATCTGGCGAGACAACCGTCTGAAGAGCTGGTGGCTGGGTCCCACCATCTCGGCCAGCCTCGGCCGGTTGCGGGGATTCGCGTCCGTCCGCGGTGGAGTGTGGATTGCCGGGGAACAGGCCGTTGGTTTTGTCCCCTTCAATGCCATGCCGGTCCGGATGCTCCGGTTTCCCGCCGATCTCCCCGGTCGTCCTTTCGACGTCGCCGTGGACGATGAGTACCTGTGGGTCTCCACCGACCAGGGACTGGTCCGCTTCCGGCTCGACGCGGTCCGGCCGTGACTCCGGTCCCCGAGCCCAGGCTGGGTCCGGGCGGGGAGTTCGATCGAATCCGCTCCATGGCCCGGGTGCTGGGATCTCGCGCCGCCGGGCTCGGAGACGACTGCGCGTTAGTGGATATGGGCGGCGAAGTGCTGGCGGCCAGCGTGGACCTGTCGGTCGAGAGGATTCACTTCCGGCGGGACTGGCTCTCCTTCCATGAGATAGGCTGGCGCTCCGTGGCGGGTGCGTTGTCGGACCTCGCCGCGATGGGTGCGACGCCGATCGGAGTTCTCACCGCCATTGGCGTGCCCGATACCTCAGCGCCCGCCGACCTCGATCAGTTGATGGCCGGTATCGGCTCGCTGCTCGAGGAAACCGGCGGAGTCGTCCTGGGTGGGGACCTGAGTACCAGCCCGGTGTGGACCGTGAGCGTGACCGTGCTGGGCCGGGCGAGGCGGCCAGTTCTTCGCTCCGGCGGCAGGCCAGGCGATAGTGTCTGGGTGACCGGCACTCTCGGAGGTTCCCGCGCCGCACTGGAGACCTGGCTCGCTGGCGGCGAGCCGGCGGCGGCATCCCGGGAGCGCTTTGCCAGTCCGTTCCCCCGGCTCCTCGCCGGGGTCTGGCTGGCCGACCAGGGAGCGGGGGCAATGATCGACCTGAGCGATGGACTGGCCGGCGACGTCCGTCACCTGGCCGCCGCTTCGGGTGCCGCGATCGCGATCGATCTTTCCCTGCTGCCGGTTCACCAGGGCGTCGCCCCGGTTGCCCATCGCGCCGGGGAGGATCCCCGGGTGTTTGCCGCCGCGGGGGGAGAAGACTACGAATTGCTGGCGGTGCTTCCACCCGAATTCACTGAAACTATGGCGCAGCGACTCGAGGCTCACGCCGGCGTGGGGTTGACCCGGGTGGGCTCGGTGGAGGCCGGAGCGGGAGCCCGGCTTCTGCTCGACGGGAAGCCGGTGGCGATTGCCGGCTACGATCATTTTCGCTGATGCGCCCGCTCTGGTACGTCATCTCTTCGTTTTTCGTCACCGCGTATTACTGCCTCAAGGTGATCCTGGCATCGCAGGTCGGGGTGAGGCTCCGGCCGGATGGCGTCTATGACCAGGCCGCCAGGGAATGGGGCCGTAAGCTGCTCCGGGCGAACGGTCTCAACGTCGCCGTCCAGGGTGGGGAAAACATTCCGGATGGCCCCTGTGTCTTTGTGGCGAATCACGTCTCCTGGGTGGATGTCTGGGCCCTCGCCGCACTCTTGCCGGGCCGGGTTCGTTTCCTGGCGAAGCGCGGATTGTTCATGGTCCCTTTCTTTGGCTCCGCGCTGAAACGGGCTGGCCATATCCCGATCGACCGGCGAAATCGTCTCGCCGCGTTCGACGCCTATGCCGAGGCCGTGCGACTCATTCAGAACGGCACTCGGGCCATCATCTTCGGTGAGGGGACCCGGAGTCGGGACGGGAGCCTGCAGCCGCTCAAGAAGGGGCCCTTCGTCCTGGCGATCCAGGCCGGGGCTCCGGTGGTCCCGGTCTTTATCGAGGGTACGTTCTCGGTGCTTCCCAAGGGCTCGATGCTGCTGCGGCCCCGGCCAATCGCGGTCCTGGTGGGAGAACCGCTGCCGACCGACGGGCTGACTTACATGGATCGCGAGTCGCTGGGGCAGAGCTGCCGGGAGAGCCTTCTGGCGCTTCGGGACCACGTTGACGGGTCGGTGATGGCCAAGTAAGCTTCCGCGCCAACAAAAGGGACTGAGGACTGAGGACTGAGGACTGAGGACTAAGAACCGATCTTAGGGTCCGCAGTCCCGCGTCCTTAGTCCTTAGCACTTAGTCCTTCAACCTCCGGTTTAATGAGCACCATAATCGAAGTTCATGCGCGGGAAATCATCGACAGCCGCGGCAATCCCACGGTTGAGACTGACGTGACCCTGGCGAGCGGCGCGCAGGGACGTGCGGCGGTGCCGAGCGGAGCGTCGACCGGCGAGCACGAGGCGGTGGAGCTGCGTGACAATGATCCCCAGCGCTTCGGCGGCAAAGGGGTCCAGGACGCGGTGCGCAACGTAAACGAGGTCCTGGGGCCCCGCCTGGAAGGGATGGCGGCCGAGGACCAGATCGCGATCGACGCCGTGATGCTGGAGGCGGACGGCACGCCGAACAAGAGCAACCTGGGCGCCAACGCGATTCTTTCGGTCTCGCTGGCCGTGGCCCGCGCCGCCGCGGCCGAAGTAGGCCTGCCGCTCTATCGCTACCTGGGCGGCCCGATGGCCCATATCCTTCCGGTGCCGATGATGAACATCCTGAACGGCGGGGCCCACGCCAGCAATAACGTGGACGCCCAGGAGTTCATGGTGGTCCCGATCGGCGCGGATGATTTTTCCGAAGGACTCCGGATGGGGGTCGAAGTCTTCCAGGCGCTCAAGAAGGTGCTGTCCAAGAAGGGGCTGTCGACGGCCGTGGGCGACGAAGGCGGTTTTGCCCCGATGCTGCCTTCGAACGAGGCGGCGCTGGAGGCGGTGATGGAAGCGATTCAGGCCGCGGGCTACGATCCCGGCAAGGACATCGCGATCGCCCTCGATGTAGCGGCATCGGAGCTGTACCAGGACGGCGCATACGTATTCAAGAAGGGCGATGGCAGCCGGCGCGATGCCAGGGGAATGGTGGACCTCTACACCCACTGGGTGGACCGGTATCCCATCGTCTCTATCGAGGACGGGCTGGCGGAGGACGATTGGGAAGGCTGGGCGTTGCTGACCGAAGCGCTGCAGGAGCGGGTGCAGCTGGTGGGCGACGACCTCTTCGCCACCAACGTGGACCGGCTGGGACGGGGGATCGAGCAGGGGATCGCCAATGCCATCCTGGTGAAGGTGAACCAGATCGGGTCGTTGACCGAGACCATGCAGTGTATCGAGCTGGCCAAGAGCAGCTCCTACGGCGTGATCATTTCCCACCGGTCGGGAGAGACGGAGGACACCTTTATCGCGGATCTTGCGGTGGCGACCGGGGCGGGACAGATCAAGACCGGGAGCGCGAGCCGCACTGATCGCACCGCCAAGTACAACCAGTTGCTCCGGATCGAAGAGGAGTTGGGGGATGTGGCCCACTATCCGGGCCGGGACATGTACTCGCTATGACGCCGCTGCGCTGGGTCGGTGCGGGCCTGGTGCTGGTGATGGTCGGCTTCGCGATCCAGGGCGGGAGCTTCACCACGCGGGACTGGCTGAGCCTGCGGCGGGATGCCGGGAGGGAACGGGAAGCGGTGGCCGATCTGAAAAGCGCCATAGATTCGCTGGAGAAGGTCGCTGCCCGGGTCGAGCACGATCCTGCGGAGCAGGAGCGCATCGCCCGGGAGGAGTTCGGAATGATCAAGGAAGGGGAGTACCTGTATCGGCTGGTGCCCGATACGACCAGTGACAGGTGACAAGTGACAAGTGACAAGTGACAAGGGGTTGGTGACCTGTTAGCTTGGCCGCGCCGGACGACTTGTCACATGATACTTGTCACTTGTCACTTGTCACTGATGCGGCAGGGTAGCTCAGGTGGTTAGAGCACGGCACTCATAATGCCGGGGTCGTGGGTTCGAGTCCCACCCCTGCTATCCGCAGCAGAACGGTCCTCCCTTTTGGAGGGCCGTTTTCCTGTGCCGAGTACCTCCAGGGCAGGGCTAAGCCGCCGGAGGGCCACGCATCACCGACATGACTCCCGGTGTAAGGTCAATTCAAGCACTGGCGCACGCGCCGTCGTGGAGCCCAGCAACAAAGGCCCGGCCAGGCGAGAGCCTTCCGGGCATACGTCGAGGAGTTCCATGCGTTTTGGTCCTGTAGTCCTGTTGAGTGCCTTGCTACCGTCCGCCGCCGCAGCTTCGAGCTTCTCCGGAGCGACCCTCAACAACAGTTGCGCCTCCCACCTGACGACCTGCGCGAGCGTCCAGGTGCAGTACGTCAGGATGGGCGAGACCACGGGCCCGCTGCTGACGCTCCGTGGATCATGGGCGCCGCGGGAAGTAACCCCCGAAACCGCCATTCCCAGTTTTCGTCTTACACCCTCGCTGACCCAGGGAGTGTCGGTCGGCGGTCCCCAGATCCTCGCCATCGCCTGGGGTGATGATGGTCACCCCGTAGTGTGTCGTCCCGGCGGTGCCGATTGCCGGATCGATGCAGTAGTGACACCGGAACCGGTGACAATGACCCTTATTGCCACTGGCCTGGTTGGCTTGGCAGGAGCCAGCCGGCTGCGCCGGAAGCAGAAGAAACTGACCGAAGGCTGAACCGGTGGCCGCCACGGCGGCCGTCCCGAACGAGCGTGCCGGGCCATAACCGGTCCGGTGCGCTTTTTCGTGCCTTGTCGTGTGACGAACGCACCACAGGTGCGGAGAACGCTCACTTGGCGCGGTCGGCTCCATCCGCGTGCAATGCCTTCGAACGACAATCTGCGCGTTCTCGGTAACACCAGATGTTGCAATAGGTTATATGGTGAGATAGGCCTCCGACTGTAGCCTTCCATGACACCGGCAAGGGATGGTACACCAGTTGCTTCTTACCCCGGCACTGGAAGTTGGCAGTCGCTCGTGTCCTTCACCCCAGATCCCAATATGACTCGCACTCGCAGTCTGCTCCTCGCTGGCGCGCTTCTCTTGTCGGCCAGCCCGCTCGCTGCCCAGACGCAGGTCAAACTGACCGGTGCGGGCAACACGGTAGCCTACGGCGTCTACGTTGGCCCCTACAAGGGTCAGCTCGGCTCCGGCCCCGGCGCTCCGACGGTGGACCTGTTCTGCGTTGACTACATGAATCATTCGCATATCGGACAGATCTGGAATGCCAACAAGTCGCAGATCGGCATGCAGTCGGGTGCGAGTATCTCCTCGACCCGGTATGGCGCGACCGCCAACGCGCTGGAGAAGTACCGCATGGCGGCCTGGCTTACCACCCAGTTCGCGACCGCGCCAACGACCCAGTGGGGTGATATCCACGCCACGATCTGGCACCTGATGACGCCGACCGCGCCCAATGTCACTCCGTCGGGCACCTGGCTGGCCGCGGCCCAGACTTTCTACCTCACCAATTCCAATCCGCATTACTACGATCAGTTCCAGATCCTGAGTGACGTGAACATGAGCGCCGCGAACCAGGCCGGCATTCGCACCAACGGCGTGCAGGAGTTCATCGTCGTCACGCCGGAGCCGGGGACCATGCTGCTCCTGGGCACCGGGATGGTGGGGCTTCTCCTGGTCGGGTACAAGCGCTTGGCCTAGCACCCTGGCCGTCATCCTGAGTGCTACGGGAGGACCGGTTCGCCGGACACCAATCGAGCGCATTCAGGGTGAGGGCCGCCAATTCAGAACGGACAGCGGCGGCGGCAATCGCGGATGATTGCCGCCGCCGCTATCTTGTAGGGCAGTCGGCGATCCGGCCGGCGCCTCCCCAGCCACCAGGTAGACATGGACCAGGACCAGACCTTTCCGCGTTTGAAATGGCCACTCTATCTTATCGCGATCGGGCTGATCGTGATCCCGTTTGTCGATTTCCTAACCAGTATTCTCCCGCTCCAGCCTTTTGATATCAAGTGGCGGTTCTCGGCGGTGGCGCTCTTTTCCGGGTTCCTGTTCACGCCGCTCCTGGCGATCGCGCTGATCGCCCTGATGTCCGCACTGGCGGAAGACCGGGTTTCGCTCCGGGTCCTGTCGATTTTCAACCTGGTCTTCACCGTAGTGTTGATCATCCTGATGGTGCTGTATCTGCTCGACGTGTTCCAGATCCGGCACGAGGTCGTGGGGACCGACGAGCGGCTCCCGTTCGATATGTCGGCCATCCGGGCCTTCGTCAAGTACATCTTCACGATCTTTGTTCTGGCGTACACGGGCATTGCCGGCTTTCGGGCGAGCAAGGACCGGCGGCCGCGCGGTCGCGGCACGACGCCGCTGGTCAGCACCCAGGGATAGTTGACGGACAGGTTCACCATCTTCGTCCTGGAGGGGAGATGAGGGGCGTGGTGATCTACCTGCTCCTGGTGGGCATCCCGGTTGCCGGGGTGATCGGCGTCCTGGAAGTGGGGCGCCGGATTACGCCGCCGCCCTTCCTGGGGGGAACCTGGGCGCTGGCCATCAGCGCGGATTCCAGCTGCGGAGGACCGGCGCCGGCGGATTCGCTGACGATGGTCATCTCCCAATCGGGAACCCACATCGCGGTGAACTTTCCAGGCTCCACGCTGCCCGAGCTCAAGGGGCGCGCGATGGGCGATAGCATCCGGGTGGCCGGCAACGCCGACAGCGTACAGTTGAACGCCCTGGTGGAGGACAGGGAGAACCGGATGAGCGGGATCCTGCGCGGAGTTCCCGCTGCCTGCGCGGGCGCCACTATGGTCCTGGGGACCCGGGCGACGCCTCCTGGGGCCGACGCGGCTCACTGATGCCCCACCTTCCGACTCTGCTCCTGCAGATTGGCGTCATCCTGATCGTCGCCCGAACGGTCGGATTTCTCTTTCGCCGGATCAACCAGCCCCAGGTCGTTGGCGAGATGGTGGCCGGAATTCTGATCGGCCCATCCGTTCTCGGCTGGGCGGCACCGAGCCTGTCGCACGCGCTTTTTCCCGCGGCAAGTCTGGGATTCCTCAGCGCGCTGAGCCAGATCGGCGTGCTCGCGTTCATGTTCGTCGTCGGTCTGGAGCTCAATCCTCAGTTGATGAAAGGCAGGGGCCACACCGCCGTAGTCACCAGCCACGCCAGCATCATGTTCCCCTTCCTGCTGGGCAGCATCCTGGCCCTCTATCTTTACCCTCGACTCTCCGACGCCAGCGTCACCTTCACCGGCTTTGCGCTGTTCCTGGGAATCGCGATGAGCATCACCGCGTTCCCCGTCCTGGCCCGGATTCTCCAGGAGCGCCACCTCATGCGCCATCCGGTCGGGGTGATCGCCTTGGCGTGTGCGGCGGTGGACGACGTCACGGCGTGGTGTATTCTGGCCGCGGTCATCGTGATTGTCCGGGCCAGCCATGCCACCGTGCCGCTGTGGCTCACCATCGGCGGGGCGGCCGCTTTTGCGCTGATCATGGTTTTCGTTGCGAAGCCGCTGTTACAGGGACTCGAGCGGGTCTATCATAGCCGCAGCCGGATGACCCAGAACCTGCTCGCCCTCATTCTCCTGGTGGTCTTCGCTTCGGCGTGGGTGACCGAATGGCTCGGGATTCATGCGTTATTCGGCGCGTTCGTGGCCGGTGCCGTCATGCCCAAGGAATCGGGGTTCGTGAAGGCATTGACCGAGCGGCTGGAAGACCTGGTCGTGGTTCTTTTCCTGCCGCTGTTCTTCGCCTTCACCGGGCTCCGCACCAGTATCGGGTTTGTGAGCGGCGGCGAGATGTGGTTCTACTGCGGGCTGATCATCCTCATTGCCATCGTCGGAAAGCTCGTCGGCTCGATGCTCGCGGCGCGATTTACCGGACTGGGGTGGCGGGAATCCGCCGCGATCGGCGCCCTCATGAATACCCGCGGCCTCATCCAGCTGGTGGTGCTCAATATCGGGCTCGACATCGGGGTCATCTCTCCGGCCCTCTTCGCGATGATGGTGCTGATGGCGCTGGTCACAACCTTCATGACCACGCCATTGCTGGCGCTGATCTATCCCCGCCACCTGGCGGACAAGGCCGTGCCTCGGCCGGTGAGCCGGATCACAGGCCCGCCTCCCGGGTTGCCCGAGATGGCGGACCCGGTTTAGTTGCTGGGGGTTTAAGCTGAGACCGGGGCACCTCAATTCGCAGAAAGGCACACTGAACATGGCGACCAAACTCGACAAGACGATCAAGCGGGAGCTCGAGATCGAAGGGCAGGCCTACATGATCGCGATCTCGCCCGAAGGACTGAAGATCACGCAGAAGGGTCACCGCAAGGGCCACGAAGTCACCTGGCGCAGCCTGATGGCCGGTGCCGAGGAGCATGCGGGCAGCGGCTCTTCCGGAGGCAGCGACTTCGGCTCCTGAACCTGCGACAATGAATGCCCCGTTCCTGGCCGGGAAGTAGCGTAACCTCCCGGCCAGTGAATCCCCTCCGACTATCCCCTCTGTGCCATCCGCCGGTACGACTCTCACCGACCTGATCAGCCGGCACGCCATCGCGCTGGTATTCACTACCTTTCTGGTGCTGCTCCTGGCCGTGGTGGTGCTGCTGGTCATCGCCCGGATCGTGTGGCGGCGAGGCAAGGTTCGCTTTCTCAGTCACCTCTCCACGACCGGGTTTCTCCAAGCCTACCTGGTGGCCGGACTGCTGGTGAGCCTGGGTGTCCTGTTTTTCGCCAGCCTCGCCGAGGAGATTGGGGAGAAGTCATCCCTGCTGGCGTTCGATACCCATCTCGCGTCCGCCCTGCAGAACGCCTGGACCGCGCGGACGGTGATGGTCTTTGGCCGCCTCACCGTGCTGGGCGGCGGGGCCACCCTCGCCACCATCGCGATCGGCGTCGGCCTGATCCTGCTGCTGCGGAAGGAGCGGCGCCTGCTGATCGCCTGGATCGCAGCGACGCTGGGCGCCGGTGTTCTGACCTGGGGGCTCAAGGCCATCTTTCAACGAGTGCGCCCGGAATATGCCCACATCTCGGGCTGGAGCTTTCCCAGCGGCCACTCGCTCGGCTCCTTCGTCACCTATGGCATGCTGGCCTATGTATTATCCCGCTTTCTGCCCCGGTGGCCGTCCCGGATTATCGGTGCCGCTCTCCTCCTCCTGGTGCTCTTCATCGGGTTCAGCCGGCTCTACCTCGGCGTTCACTATTTCAGTGATGTCCTTGCCGGCTACTCGGCGGCCATGATCTGGCTGGCCGTCTGCATCAGCGGTTCCGAGATCGTCCGGATGCGGGAGCATGCGCGCCAGCCGGTGTAATATTCGGTCTTCGCGAACAAGGCGCTGCCCCTCGTGACATCTCCCATCCTCTTCCACTGCATCACCGGCCCTGACCAGGGCAAACGGGTCGCCCTGACCGACCAGGACATCGTCCTGGGCAGGTCGCCGCAGTGCAACGTCCTCAGCGACGATCCCCATGTCTCCGAAATCCATGCGATCCTGAGCCTCAAGAACGGCCGGTCCTGCTACCGGACGGTGGAGGGTTCCGCGGCCTACCTGGACGGGCACCTGTTGGCGGAAGGTGTCCTCGGACCCCGCCAGCAGGTGCGTTTCGGGCGCTCCATCTGGGAGGTCGCCGGCGGGCCGCCGCAGGGATCTCTCCTCAGGCAGCTGGGCGAGCAGATCAGTTCGGTGGCGGGCGTAGAGCGGATTTCCGGTTTCAACGCGCAGGTGATGTTCTCGGATGTGCTGAAGAAGCGAAGTGACGAGGACATGGAGGAATACTTCAACGTGGGAAGCCCCTCGACCACGCCCGCGCTCGGCCAGGTGGATGCCAACTGGCCGAGGCCCTGGGCGTTCTTCAAGACCTTCCTGGTATCCCTGGTCGTCTACCTGGGGTTCGTGGTCGCGCTCAACGAATTCTCCAATCCGTTGCTGATCCCCGGCCTCATCATCATCGGCTCATTCGCCATTCCATTTTCGATCCTGGTGTTTTTCTACGAAATGAATGTTCCCCGCAACATTTCACTCTACCAGGTGATGAAGCTGCTGCTGTTCGGCGGTATCCTTTCGCTCACGCTCTCGCTCTTCTTTTTCCGCTGGACCGGTCTCAGCAACTGGCTGGGCGCCATGGCTGCAGGGATCATCGAGGAGTCCGGCAAGGCGCTGGCGCTCCTGCTGGTGGTCAACAAGCGGCGGTATCGCTGGATCCTGAACGGCCTTCTCTTCGGCGCCACGATCGGCACCGGCTTCGCCGTCTTCGAGTCGGCCGGGTACGCCTTTCTCTTCGGGATGCAGGGCGGCCAGTCGGCCATGCTGCACGTGATCACGGTTCGCGGGGTGCTGAGCATTCTCGGAGGTCATGGCCTGTGGACCGCGCTGGTTGGGGCCGCGCTGTGGCGGGTTCGCGGGGACCGGGTCTTCAGCCGCGAGATGCTGGTGGATCCCCGGTTCCTGCGAATCTTCATGCTGGCGGTCGCCCTCCACATGCTGTGGAACTCGCCCATCGAGCTGCCGTTCTACCTGAAGCACATCGTCCTGGGTTTCGTGGCCTGGACCGCGGTGCTGGCTCTTATCCACACCGGCCTGAAGCAGGTCCGCGCCGAGCAGTCCACCATGGCGACCATGCCGATGCCGGCATTCCGGCCGTGACTTTCGCGCAGTTTCGTGGTTTTCGTGATGATATGTTGCAGAATTAGAGGGCGCAACAAAGCTGGCGAAGATTACGGATGTAAGTTATTCTCTTATATCAGTTTCCAACTCATTTCGGCCCCTTTTCCAAGCGATCGTACCGGCATCCGATAAATGGCCTCTCCCGCCTGCGCCCGCTGCGGTCAGCCCATTACCCCTGGAGCCCGATTCTGTGCCCGCTGTGGTTCAGATGTCTCGGGTGAGCAGGGCAATGTCGCGACCGCGCGGATGCCGTCGATGCCGGTGGACGAGGGGATCGACATCCTCCGCCACGCCACCATCGGCGAGTATGAGATCCTGACCGAGCTGGGCCGTGGCGGCATGGCCACGGTGTACCTGGCGCACGAGATCTCGCTCGACCGAAAAGTGGCCATCAAGGTGATGG
>JBDTTZ010000067.1:0-16628 GCA_040008015.1 Gemmatimonadota bacterium | reverse complement strand
ATGACTATGTGAACAAGGTCATGGCGGTCACCATCGCGGACGTTCAACGGGTCGCCCGACAGTATCTCCTCCCCGATCGGTTCACCATCGTCGTCGTGGGCGATCTCGCGACAATACGCCCCGGAATCGAGGCGCTGCACCTGGGGCCGATTACGGTGACGGACCTGAATGGGAATGAGATCCGATAGCGAATGTCTGGTGTGCAGCTGGGCTGCCTTTTTGAACACGTTGGAAACGGTGGCTTCGTAAAGGAACCCATGACGCTGCTCTCTACCCGGCGCCTGTACACCGGCAAGGTTCTCAACCTCGACCTCGACACGGTGGAGTTCCCCGACGGCTCCACCGGCCAGCTGGAAATGATCCGCCACTCCGGCGCCTCCGCGGTCCTTCCCTTCCTCGACGATCCTCGGTCCGCCGACCCGAGGATCGTTCTCATCAGGCAGTTTCGCCACGCCACCGACGGATTTGTCTGGGAGATTCCCGCCGGGCGGCTCGATCCGGGCGAAGCGCCGGAGGCGTGCGCCCGCCGGGAGCTGCAGGAGGAAACCGGATACCGCGCCGAGAAACTGGAGCGGTTGACCACCATCTACACCACGCCGGGATTCACCGACGAGCAAATCCATCTCTTCGTGGCGACCGGGCTCATCCCGGGCGATTCCGGCCGAGAGCACGATGAATTCATGGAGACCCACGAGGTGCGCTGGCGCGACGCGCTGGAGTGGATCCGGCGGGGCGAGATAGTGGATGGCAAGAGCCTGGCGGCCCTTACCCTGGTGCAGACCCTGCGGTCGTCAGATCCGGAGGCTGGTGGCTGAGAGCGGCGCCACCTCCAGCGCAGTTTCCAGGCGATCCACCGCGCTCTGGATCTCCACCTCGATCTCCCGGGCCTGATCGGCTGACAATTCCCACCCCCACCCCCGGACACAGATCGCCCGCATTCCGTTGTCCCGGTCCCATGGGAACGACTTGAACTCCAGCACGCCATTGATCTCGTCCCATCCCATCGCGACTTCGGTCCCGGTATCGGCCAGCATGTCGCCCCGGAGAATCCGGCCGCCCTTGAGCACCAGGTGCACTCGGCCCCCCGGCGTCCCCAGGCTCCCGGCTTCGGTCAACCACTCCTGGAGTCCGGCCGGGTCCCGGTAGAGTGAAGCGAGCCTGGAGCCGCTGTACCGCACCGGGCGGCACACGAAGAAGCTTTGCCGGGTGCGGCCGAACTGGAACTCCAGGTAGTAACGCAGGACCGCTATGGCCATGCGCCACCCGGACGCGACGGCGACGTAATGCTCGTCGAAGTCCGCGGTCAGCGGGAAGCCGGAGTGAATGAGCCGGATTCGGGTTCCCTCGCGCGCGGGGCTGATTTCCACTTCGAGCCGGCTTGGTGTCGGGCCGCCGGTGCTCTCGAGCAGGAGCCGGGTGGGTGGCGTAGCGCTCAGCACCGTGTAAGTGGTCTCCGCCTTGAGCCGGTCATTGGACCAGCGCAGGACCTGGTTCGGCAGCACAAAGCCGGTCGCGCGATCGGCGAACCATTCCGTGATGCGGGCGGGGTCGGTCCAGGCCTCCCACGCCCTGGCCGGCGTCGCCCGGGTGACGATCTCGACATCCACTGCGCGACCGGTGTGGTCGGCTCTGGCTTCGGTCATCGGAATCACGGCGTTTTTCCTCCGTCAGGATCAGGCGTGGAACGGGGCAGGGGATAGAGCGCGAGCGCGAGAGCGGTCTCCTCAGCGGCATCGCGGGGAGCACGGCCCAGCAACCCGTGCTCTCTGATAAGCTCGGTCACCGCCTGGCCCAGCGCGCGGGAAAATGCCTCACGTCCAGCGGCGTCGGGAAAGCGGAGTTTGGAGGTGAAAGAGAGAACCGGGGCGGCGGGAGTAGCGAGGATACTGGAGACGTCGGACTGAATGCGGGCGGTGAGAGACAGCAGTGCCTGGGGACTGTCTGGTCGCGTCGCACGGCGACGACCTGGACTCAGGGCGCCCAGAACGTCGGGAGCAATGAGATAACTTCGCGCGCTGGCACGCAATCGTCGCTCCGTCATGTTGCGGCGGCGGATCTCTCCGACGGAGACGAGAAACTTCGCCTGTTCGAGGGCGGCGACATGATAGTGGACGGCCTGACGGGGAAGGCTCAGGCGCCGGGCGGCATCGGTAGCAGAGGTGCTCTCGACAGCCAATTCCATGATTCGCAGTCGGAGGGGGTGGAGTAACACCCTAACTCTAGCTAATTCAGCCACATATTCAAGATCCGGCAGGTCCATGACAGTATTATTTGACTTGTCAGGTATATTTGTCAATGGACCTCACCCTTTCCCTCTCCACTTGTGGAGAGGGGAACCGCTTCCGAGCCCCGAGATGGTTCCCCTCTCCGTTTACGGAGAGGGGCCAGGGGTGAGGTAAAGCTTTCGAGACTTCCCTTCGCGCGGTAAAATTCCTCATGCCTCCGGTCACTCATGATGCTTTGACCCGCGCACTCAAGAGCGGTGAGCTGCAGCCGGTGTACTACCTGCACGGCCCGGAGGATGTCCTCAAGGAAGAGGCCGTCCGGAAGCTCGTGGACCGCGCGCTTGATCCTTCACTCCGGGATTTCAACTTCGATCAGCGCTCCATCGGCCAGCTGGATCCCGAGAGCCTCAATTCCCTGCTGGAAACGCTCCCCATGATGGCCGAGCGACGGGTCGTCATCCTGAAAGACATGGAGCAGCTGAAGCGCAAGGCGAAGGTGAAGGCGGTGCTCGAGAAGTACCTCGAGCGGCCCTCGCCGGACACGGTCCTCGTGATGCTCCAGAACTCGGGAGACGAGAAACCGGAGCCCGCGCTGCTCCGCGGCAGTACCTCGGTGGAATTCACCCCGCTCACCACCGAGCGGGTCCTGAAGTGGATCGCGCACCAGGGGAAGCAGGTGGGCGTGACCCTCACCCCGGACGCGGCCCAGCACCTGGTCGATGCCGTCGGCCAGGACCTGGGCATCATCCGTACGGAGCTCGCCAAGATGTCGGGGCTGGCGGGTGATACGCCCCTCGATATTGACGACGTGGTGGGACTGGTCGGAATCCGGCGCGGCGAAACGCTGCCTGCACTGCGGGATCATGTCATGGCCGGCGAGGGCGCCAAGGCGGTGGCGATGCTGAGTGGATTGCTGGAACAATCCGGTATGAGCGGCGTAAAGATCGCCGCGACGCTGGGCAGTTCACTGATTGGCGTTGGCCTGGCCCGCACTCATTATGACAAGGGAATCCGGGACCGGGCCCTGGCGCCAAAGCTCATGAGCACGCTCTACTCGGTGAAACCCTTCGGCCTCGGCGACTGGAGACAGGAATCGGATCGCTGGGCCCGGTGGGCTCCGAAGTGGCCGATGCGGCGGATTCATTCCGCGCTGAAGGCGGTGCTCGCCGCCGATCGGATGCTCAAGAACACCCGGGTTTCCGAGGACCGCGGCGTTCTGCTGGACCTGGTACTCCAAATCACCGAGCAGCGTAAAGGGGAGGCGGCATGAATCGGCTGCTGGTAGCGGTGATGGCGCTCGGCGTTCTGACCACGTCGTTGCGCGCCCAGGACGACAGCCGGCTGGTGGCGGCGGTCCGGCTGGCTCAGGATGGCCGGGGCGATTCGGCCCGGGCGATCGTCCTCGGACTGATGACTCGCACGCCACCGGTCGATACGCTCTATCCCCAGGTGGTCTATACCATGGGCCTGGTGGCCCGGGACCCGGGAGACCGGAGTCGCAATTTCCGCCGGGTGGCTATCGAATTTGCCGGCTCGAACTGGGCGGACGACGCCTTGCTCGGCCTGGCGCAGGAAGATTTTGCCGCCGGCAGGGCAGAGGAGAGTCGGCGAAGTCTCCAGCGGATCCGCGCCGACTATCCCAGCACCCCGCTGTTGCCCGTCGTAGCGTACTGGGCTGCCCGGGCCAACTTCGAGCTGCATCGCACCGCCGAGGCGTGCCGCTGGCTGAACGAGGGATTGGCGATGGCGGGCGAAGACGTCGAGCTGCAGAATCAGTTCAGCTTTTATCAGCCTCGCTGCGCGGGAGTCGCGACCGCCCCGGCGACGAACCCGACAGCGGCCCCGACAACGGTCGGCCCCTCGCGATCCGATACCACGATGATTGCAAAACCACCGGCTACTCCGTCGAATCCGGCCATCCCGGCGACGACGACGGAACCTCCCGTCCAGTCCACCACTGGCTCTACCTTCAGTGTTCAGGTTGCCGCGGTGGCCAGCGATGCGGCGGCCGAGGGCACGGTGCGCCAGCTGCGGGACGCGGGATACGAACCCCACCTGGCCCATGAAGGTGGATACGTGAAGATCAGGGTGGGGAAGTATCCCGATCGCGCCCAGGCGGCGGCGGCGGCCTCCCAGATACGCGCCCGGCTGGGCGGCAGCCCCTTCGTCGTCGAGGAGCGATGACCGGTCGCGCCGTCGAACCGGCCGGCTCTCCGCTGCTGCAGCAGTACCGGGAGATCAAGTCGCGGCACCAGAGCGCGATTCTTTTCTTCCGCATGGGCGATTTCTACGAAATGTTTTTCGAGGACGCGGAGCTGGCTTCACGAGTCCTCAACATCACGCTCACCTCCCGGGGCGATGGAGTCCCGCTGGCCGGTGTCCCCGTCAAGGCGGCGACGGAATATCTCCGCCAGCTGATCGCCAACGGTCATCGTGTCGCCATCTGTGAGCAGGTGGAGGATCCCCGCCAGGCCAGGGGCCTGGTGCGCCGCGAGGTCGTGGAGACCGTCACACCGGGCTCCGTCCTCGACGAATCCTTTCTTCCGGGCAGCCGTAACAACTTCCTGGTGGCACTGGCGCCGGCCGGCGAGCGGATCGGTCTCGCGGCGGTGGACATGTCCACCGGCGAGTTCACCCTGGAGACGCTGGACCGCTCGAGCATGGAAGAGGCGCTGACCCGGCTCGCGCCCGCCGAGATTGTGCTCCCGGAAGAGTTGCAGACCACGCTGGAGGGAGCGCTCCGCACCATGCGGGAACGCTGGGAATTCGACGCCGAGATGGGACGGCTCGAGCTCACGCAGCGCTTCGGCCTGGCGTCACTCGACGGGCTGGGACTCCTGGGCGAGGACGGGCCCGCGATCGGCGCGGCCGGAGCGCTGCTCCGCTACATCGGAGAATTGCAGCCCTCCGGTCTCACTCACCTGGCTCGACCCACGGTGCGCCGCCACGAAGGCCACCTCTGGCTGGACGAGATGACCCGGCGGAACTTGGAACTGGTGGATCCGCTCCGGGCTGGCGCCCGCAATTCAACCCTGATCGAAGCGCTCGACGCCACCGTGACGCCCATGGGCGCCCGGCTGCTCCGTCGCTGGGTGCTTTCGCCGCTGCGCAATCCGGCCGAGATCAACATCCGCCTCGATGCCGTGGAAGTGCAGGTACAGGACAACCGGGGCAGGGAACGGCTCCGCGAAGCGCTGGATGGTGTCCGCGATCTCGAGCGCCTGGCGGGGCGGGTTTCGTCCGGCCGGGCGACTCCGCGCGACATGGGCGCGCTCCGCGATTCCTTCCTCCGGCTCCCTGACGTGCTGGCCGCGCTGAATGGCATCGCCGGCCGGGAGCGAAGCTCCCTGCTCTCGGAACTATCGAGCCAGTTCGACCTGCTCGCCGATCTCGCCGCCCTCCTCGCGTCAGCCATGAGCGACCGGTTGCCGGTCACCCTCGCCGATGGCGACGTGATCCGGCGTGGCTACGACAACGAGCTGGACGAGCTGCGCGACCTGCGCGACGGCGGCAAGCAGTACATCGCGAGCCTCCAGCAGCGGGAGCGGGACCGCACCGGAATCACCTCGCTCAAGGTCGGCTACAACAAGGTGTTTGGCTACTACCTGGAGATCACTAACGCGCACACGGCCAAGGCTCCCGCCGACTACGAGCGGCGGCAGACCCTGTCCAACGCCGAGCGATTCGTCACCCCGGAGTTGAAGGAATACGAATCGAAAGTGCTGGGCGCGGAGGAGCGGATCGGGGTGCGCGAGGGAGAATTGTTCACCGCCCTTCGAAACCAGGTGGCCGCCGCGACGCTGCGCATCCAGCACACCGCCAAGGTGCTGAGCCTGCTCGACGTCACCGCGACCCTGGCCGACGCCGCCGTGCGGCATCAGTACGTCCGGCCCGCCATCAAGGACGGCTTCGAGCTGACCCTCACCGGCTGCCGCCATCCGGTGATCGAGCGACTGATGCCGCGCGAGACGTTCATTCCCAACGACGTGCATTTCGAGCCGGCTGCGCGGGTGCTGCTCGTCACCGGCCCCAACATGGCCGGCAAATCCACTATCCTGCGGCAGATCGGGCTCACCGTCGTCATGGCCCAGATGGGCTCCTTCGTCCCCGCGACGTCGGCCATGGTCGGCGTAGTGGACCGGCTCTTCACCCGGGTGGGAGCGAGCGACAACCTGACCCAGGGCCAGTCCACCTTCATGGTGGAGATGAGCGAAACCAGCGCGATCCTCCACAACGCCACCGCGGAGAGCCTGGTCCTGCTGGACGAAATCGGCCGGGGAACTTCGACCTACGACGGCGTCGCCATCGCCTGGGCAGTGACCGAGCACCTGCACGATCGCATCGGCTGCAAGACCATGTTCGCCACTCACTATCATGAGCTGATGCAGCTGCCCGAGAAGCTCCAGCACGCCCGGAATCTCAACGTGGCGGTGCGGGAACACGGAGACCGGGTCATCTTCCTGCATCGTCTCGAGCCGGGCGGCACCGATCGATCCTACGGAATTCACGTCGCCCAGTTGGCCGGGCTTCCCGCCGAGGTGGTCAATCGCGCCAAGGCGATGCTGCTCACCCTGGAGACCGGGCACCGGGTCGTGCCGGGCAACCCGCCGGCGAGCGATCCCAGCCAGCTTCACCTCTTTGCGGCGCCGGTGCCGGATCCCGTGATGGAAGCACTGCATGCCCTGGATCTCGACGACATGACGCCGCTCCAGGCGCTCAACTGGTTGGTTGAGCACCAGCGGAAAGCGGCGCCCCATCACGCGGAGGGGCCCTGATGCGGCGAACCCTGTACGGACTCGTTCTCGTTGGCCTTCTGGCCGCCTGCGGCCGGGACCGGGCGGGCCAGGATGCTGCTCCGCCGAGCGCCGATCGGGACGAACCGCCGGTGGCGCTGGATCCGGAACCGCTGGTGGTGTACCCGCCGGCGCTCTACCAGCAGGGAATTGAAGGGACGGTAACGCTGCGATTGTTTGTAGACGATAAAGGCGCGGTGGTCAGGGAATCGACCCAGGTGGCGGAATCGAGCGGTTATCCCGCATTCGATTCGGCCGCGGTCGCCGGAGTCCCGAAGATGCATTTCTCTCCCGCCCAGCGGGGTGGCCGCCCGGTTGCCATGACGTTCAGCCAGCCGGTGCACTTCCGAAAGCCCTCGGCAGGGGGAGCCAGCGCGCCATGAAGAAGCCTCCGGCCCCGGTGGATTCGATCCTCCAGACGATTGGTGGAACCCCGCTGATCCGGCTGGCCCGGATCGGCATGGGCATCAAGACCCCGATCTACGCCAAGGACGAGACCGTCAACCCGGGTGGCTCGCTCAAGGACCGGATCGGCCTGGCGATCGTGACCGCCGCGGAGAAGTCGGGAGAGCTCAAGCCCGGCGGGACCATCGTCGAGGGCACCTCCGGCAATACCGGCATCGGGCTGGCGATGGCTGCGGTGATCAAGGGCTACCGCTGCATTTTTACCATGCCGGACAAGATGTCACAGGAGAAAGTCCGGCTGCTGAAGGCGTTTGGGGCCGAGGTCGTGATCGTGCCGACGGCGGTGCCGCCCGATCATCCGGATCATTACGTGATGAAAGCCAAGCAGATCGTGCACGACACGCCGGGCGCCATCTTCGCCAACCAGTTCTATAACCAGGTCAACCCCGAAGCCCACTACACCACCACCGGCCCCGAAATCTGGGAGCAGACCGACGGCAAGATCACCCACTTCGTGGTAGGCGCCGGGACCGGGGGAACTATCAGCGGGGCGGGGAAGTTTCTGAAAGAGAAGAACCCGTCGATCAGGATCATCGCCGGCGACCCGATCGGGTCGCTCTACACCGGCTACTCCCGCACCAGGACGATGGGCGACGGGCATCCCTACAAGGTGGAAGGGATCGGCGGCGACAAGATCCCGACGACGCTGTGGTTCGACATTGTTGACGAGTTCCGCCAGCTGTCCGATCGCGACGCCTTTGCCATGACCCGCCGGCTGGCGCGGGAAGAAGGGATCCTGGGCGGCGGGTCATCGGGGTTGAACATCGCGCTCGCCTGCCAGGTCGGCCGCGAGCTCAACGATCCCAACGCCCTGATCGTGACCCTGATCTGCGATCGCGGCGAGCGCTATCTCTCCAAGGTGTTCAACGATGAGTGGATGCGGGAGAACCAGATGATGGATCTTCCCCGGCCCACCGTCGCCGACCTGCTGGCCCGCCGGGATGGCGGCGCGCCCGCGCTGGTGAGCCTGACTCCGTCCGCGATGGTGCGCCAGGCATTGAACCTCATGTCAACTTACGAGGTGAGCCAGATTCCGGTCATGGATGGCGACCACTGCGTAGGCGGACTTACCGAGGGTACCCTCATGACCCGCGCGCTGGACCAGCCCGCCCTGCTCGATCACCCGGTCCGTGAGGTCATGGATCCGCCGTTCCCCGTGGTGGATGTGGCTCATACGACCGACCGGCTGGCCGCCATGCTCACCCGGGAAAGCCCCGCCGCACTGGTCGAGAGCCAGGGCAAGATCGTCGGCATCGTCAGCCGGTATGATATTCTCCGGCACATGATTTCCACCCGGTAGCCTGGAGTTCTTGCCTTGCACGTTACCGTCCTCACCGGTGGCACTTCCGCCGAGCGCGACGTCGCGCTGGCGACCGCGGTGCAGGTGATTGGGGCCTTGCGGGAGTTCGGTCACCAGGTCGCGGTGGTCGACACGGCTCGCGGCTACATTCCGGAAAAGGATGAACGTTCGCTGCTGCCGGCCCGGGTCGGTATCGAGCCGCCTTCGCTGGAGGACCTGGCTGGGCTGGAACGTGGCTTCCTGCTCTCCGGACTCCGGGACTTGGCCGTAGTTCGCGATGCCGAGGTGCTCTTTCTGGCGCTGCACGGAGGGCGAGGCGAGGACGGCACGGTGCAGACCATCCTCGACGTGCTTGGCGTCCCCTATACCGGCAGCGGCCCACTGGGCAGTGGCCTCGCAATGGACAAGGAGGTGTCGAAGCGACTCTTCCGGGCGTCCGGCGTGGAGACACCCGATTGGCTGATGGCCCCGGTCGGGGCAGCGGAAGCCGGAGCACGCCTGGGGTGGCCGCTGGTGGTGAAGCCTTCGAAACAGGGATCGACGGTGGGCCTCACGGTGGTGAAACAACCGGCTGGGTTCGATCCTGCCGTCGAGCTGGCGTTCCGCTATGACGACGAAGTGATCCTGGAAACTTTCATCCCGGGGCGAGAGCTCACGGTGGGTGTTTTGGGGGATATGGCGCTGCCGGTCGGGGAAATTATTCCCCGGCACGAGATTTTCGACTATGAGTGCAAGTACACCCCGGGGATGTCCGAGGAACTGTTCCCCGCCAAACTGCCCACAGCTGTGGCGGAGCGGTGTCAACAGTTGGGGCTTACGGCCCACCGGGCGCTTAAGCTGGGGGGCTACAGCCGAGTAGATTTCCGGCTGCATCCCGATGGCGGGCTGTTCTGTCTCGAGGCCAATACCCTGCCGGGAATGACGGCCACCAGTCTCCTGCCCCAGGCGGGCCGGGCGGCGGGGATCGAGTTCCCGGAGTTGTGTCATCGGATCTGTTTGGCGGCATTGGCGGAGGCAGGATGAGCGTAGCGATTCCCCGAGTGACCCGCTGGGTAGGCCGCATCATCGCGGCCAACGTGATCATCGCCCTGTTGCTGGCGACGGTGTTCACGTCGGCGAAGGTCACGGGTGCGCTCATGTTCACCCCCTCGCCGGACTCGGTGCTGAGCCGCCCCTGGACCCTGCTGACTTACATGTTCGTCCACAACGGGCTGCTCCACCTCGCGCTGAACATGGTCGTCCTCTTCTTCTTCGGTAGCGCGGTCGAGCAGCGAATGGGGGGCAGGAGCTTCCTGTTCTACTACCTCTACTGCGGCCTGGGCGCGGCCATCTTCTCGCTCGGACTCTCCGCCCTTCTCCCCGGTAGCGTGGCGCCCTTCCTCGGGGCGTCCGGCGCGGTCCTCGGCATCGCCCTCGCCTTTGCGATGTTCTGGCCTGAAGCCGAAGTGATGATTTTCCCGATCCCGATGCGGGCCCGGACCCTGGTCATCATCATGGCCAGCATCGCAGCGTTTGCCAGCCTGGTGCTGTGGAACAGCCGCTGGGGACAGGTGGCTCACCTGGCCCACCTGGGCGGCATGCTCTCGGGCTATCTCTTCTTCCGGATTCACGCTCTCTCCCAACGTGCACCCGTGCCACCTCAGCGCGAGGCGGAGCGGGTCGTCATGGTGCAGTCGTCTACGGGAGAAGCCGAACACCAGCTGCCCCGCTCCCGCCCAGCCGGCCGGCCGGCCGAGAATCCCACGGCGGTCGAGCTGGACCGGGTGCTGGACAAGATCAATGACAAGGGCCTGTCCAGTCTTACGCCGGAAGAGCGCCACTTCCTCGATGAGTTCGCCCGCAATCGCCAGAAAAATTCTGACTTCTAGCCGCTAACGAAAACATCGCGTTGTCAAGCCGTCTTGCGCCGGCTTCAGAAGTTTCGATATTGTCCCCGGTGCTGATCAATCTCCTCCCGGAATTTCTTGCAGTCCTCGAGGCCTCGGATCGCGAGAAGGCCTATAGCCGCTACCTCGATAACCACCGCGCAGTTCTTCAAGCCTACTGGCACAACTATGTCATGGATCTCGACAGTCCGCCGGCCGCCGAGATCATCGCGCAGTCGTTGGCGGCCGACCGCAGCGACCTCTGGGCGCTGATTGCGTCAGTTGACGTGGTGGAGATCGTGGAAGAGGCTCTGGCCCGTTCCCAGGAGGTACTGGGAGTGGATCGGCCGGTGGACTGCTATGTCATGGTCGGGATGGGAGCCGCCAATGCCGGAGAGCTGGTGGTCAACGGCCGCGGCGTCCTGTTTATCTGCCTGGAGCACTTTACCGGCCGGGCCAACCCCCAGACCTATGGCCTGGGGCTCACTGCTGACCAGATCCCCATCTGGGTCGCGCACGAATGCGCCCACCTGGTGCGCTACATGTCGCCCACCAGCGGCAGTGAGATGCGCCGCCTGGTGGCCGAAGCCGGCAATTCCTACGACTACTGGGTGACCGGCAGCCGGGCCACCCTCCGCGAGCTGTTGGTGAATGAGGGCCTGGCCATCCACGCCTCCCGGGCCATCGCGCCGGGATTCATCCCGGCCAACTACTTCGGCTATCCCAAGCGGCAGTACAACCGGCTGCGCGAGCTGGAGGCATTTCTGCGCCGGTCGGCTCGGCCGGACCTGGAGCGGAGCGGCCTGGGCCTGCGGCTCCGCTACCTCTCCGGCGGTATGAGTCCCGGTGCCCGCCTGGTGAATGGGCGAGTGCTGCCGGAACGGTCGGGATATTATCTGGGATTCCGGATGACCGAAGCGCTGGTGGCGGAACGAGGCATTGCGGAGGCAGTCCGGGCTCCAGCCAGAGACTTCCAGATCGCTGAAGAAGCCGCCAGCGGAATTCAGACCGCGTAGGGGCGGGTCATACGGGCGGGTCATAGACCCGCCCCTATGGTGGTTACATTAGCAGTATGAGCGACTCCCCTTCCGATTCACCCGAATCCACGCCGGGCCCCATCGTCATCACGGTCAAGCCCAAGGGAACAATCGTGATTCACGGTCCGGCCCGGGTCGAAGATTCCGAAGGCAATCCCCTGACCATTCCGACATTCAAGCAGCCCGGGGTCATCAAACTTTGCGGTTGTGGCAGGTCCGAGAACAAACCGTTTTGTGATGGAAGCCATAAGAAACAGGTGACAGGTGACAAGTGACAGGTGACACGGAATCCCTGTCTTCCTGCACTGGTTTGTCACTTGTCACTTGCCTATACAAAAGCTCGCGAATACCCGATCCAGCACCGCTTCCACATCCACCACCCCGATCAGCTCGTCCAGCGCCTCCGTGGCCGCCCGCACGTGATGGGAGACCAGGACCGGGTCGCCCCGGGGCGGTAGCTGCGCCGCCGCCGCAGTCAGCTGCTGGTGGGCCGCGCTCAGCCGGTCGCGATGGCGCTCCCGGGTGAGGACCGGCTCCATGTCCCCCAGCGCCATTCCCTGCTGGAAGACCCGGCCCGCCACTTCGGTGCGAATGGCATCCAGCCCCTCACCCGTCACCACCGAAACCGGGATTCCATCGTTACCGCTGCCAAGGTCGCTCTTGGTGCGGAGGAGCATCGCTCCCCGGCTCACCCGCTCCTGCTCGGCGGGATCGAGGTCGCGCGTCCCCTCGACGCAGAGCAGGACCAGGTCGGCGGCCTCGAGGTAACGATGGCTCACCTCGACGCCCAGGCGGTCCACCGGATTCTCGAAGTCGCCGATCCCCGCGGTATCGGCCAACCGGATCGGCCAGCCCTTAAACTCGGTGAAGGCTTCGACGGTGTCGCGAGTGGTGCCGGGGATCTCGCTCACCAGGGTGCGGTTGGTGCCGAGCAGGGCATTGAAGAGCGACGATTTGCCCGCGTTGGGCCGGCCGGCGATGACCACCAGGGCGCCTTCTCGAAGCCGCTGCCCCGCCGGAGCGGTGCGGAGCATTCTCCCGGTGATGGCCGTGGCGTCGCCCAGCGCCTTGGCGACGCGCTCCGGCGACACGGGGCCATCATCTTCCTCAGGAAAATCCACTGCGTAGCTGAGCAGGGCCTGGAGCTCGACCAGCGCGCTGCGCAGTTGCTCCACTCGTTTGGAGAGACCGCCGTCCAACTGGTCCAGCGCGGCACGGGCCTGGTTGGGCGCGGTGGCATCCACCAGGTCTCCCACCGCCTCGGCCTGGATCAGGTCCAGCTTCCCGTTGAGCACCGCGCGCCGGGTGAATTCACCGGGCGCCGCAGGGCGGGCGCCCGCCGCACAGAGTGACGCCAGGACCGCCGTGGGTGTCAGCAGTCCGCCGTGGCAGGTGAGCTCGACCAGGTCCTCACCGGTATAGCTCCCCGGGCCGGGGAATGCGACGTAGAGTCCCTCGTCAATCGCGGTTCCATCCCGGTCCCGGAAACGGGCGAGCCGGGAGACCCGGGGCCGGTCGGAGCCGAAATCCTCGACGACCTTCGCCGCCACCGCAAAGGCGACGTCGCCGGAGAGCCGGATGACTGCCAGCGCCGAGCGACCCGGTGGGGTCGCCAGCGCGGCTATGGTGTCGGAGAGCATGATTGGATAATACGTAGGGGCGCACGGTAGGGGCGCACAGCTGTGCGCCCCTACTTCTTCTTGGGCGGGGCCGGCGGTGGCAGGGGATTCCGGCGCAGGCGCTCGTTCGACAACAGCCACTGCTGCGGAATGCTGGCCGTGTTCTGTACGGCGTAGTACAGGTTCAAACCCGACGCGAAGTTGAGAAAGAGTACCGTCATCATGACCGGCATGACGTACATCATCATCTTGGTCTGCGGACTGGGCGGCATTCCGCGGGAACCGACTCGGCTCAGCACGAACATCGACAGACCCATCAGGATCGGCACGATATAGTGCGGATCCGGCCGGGACAGGTCGGGGAGCCAGAGGAAGGACTCGCCCCGCAGCTCGATGGTATTGCCCAGGACGAAGAACAGCGCGAAGAGCACCGGCATCGGGATCAGCAGCGGCCAGCAGCCGCCGAAGGGATTGACCCCGTGCTCCTTGTAGATCTTGAACATCTCCTGCTGCAGCTTCTGGGGCTCGTTCTTGTACCTCTCCTGGATCTCCTTCAGGTGGGGCTGGATCGCCTGCATCGCCATGCTGGAGCGCATCGCCTTCTGGTTGAGCGGCCAGAGGATCAGGCGGATCATGATCCCGAAGCAGACCAGCACCACGCCGTAGGCGAGATGAAGATGATCGTGCATCCAGAGCAGCAGCCAGCGCACCGCCCCGGCTACCGGGCGGATGACGGTGCGGAATCCCGGCCACCCATACGGATTCACGTCGTCGAAATCGTGCCCGATCAAGCCCAGGCGACGATACTCCATCGCACCGGCGTACACCTGGTAGCCGAACTTGCCGTCGGCGGTGAGCGGCATGCTCACTTCGATATCCGCTCTGGTGGTCGACTTCCCCGTCGCCGGCAACGGCGTAGCGGTTGCCCCGCTGATCCGGGCCTTCGTGGTGTCCAGCGTGAAGATCGCGTTGACGAAGTACTTCGATTTGACTGCGACCCAGTCGAACGGGCCGGGAAACGTGGTGGTCTGGCCTGTGGCGAGCTTGCTGAAATGGGTGGCTGTCGCTCCGTTGGCCTCCGTGACAATCGCGAGCTGGTGCTGATTATCAATGGAATCGGCTTCGGTATTGCGGATGCCCGGACCCATCCCCACCAGCAGCACGGCACCATTGGGGCCCAGTCCGCTCACCTGTCCCTCGACGGTGAAGAGGTAATTGGTCGAGTCGAAGCGGTACGTCAGGCTCACGTTCACCCCGCCCCGGGACGCGGTAAGCAGGAGGGGCGTTGAGGGTGAGGCCGTCAGGGCCTGGGCGGATGGCGTGAAAAGCCACCGGTTCAACCGGAGCGTGTCCTGGCCTACCAGGAGCTTGAGACCGAGGAGGTCGCTCTCGGGCGGCAGCAACTGCACCGCTGAAACGGTGTCCGACTTGGCGAAAGATTTGTAACGGGGCAGCGTGATGTCCACCAGGCGGCCGCCCAGGGTGGATATACCGTAGCTGTACAGGGGAGAGGTAACCAGGATGTTCTGGCCCAGCGAAGTATCAGCGGTGCTGGTATCGGTGCCGAGCCGGGGAAGGCTGTCGGCGGGACGCCCGGCAGAATCCGGCGGTGTGACCTGCTGGGCAGGAACCGGCCGGACCGGCTTCTTCAGGAAAACCGTGGGCACGACCGCGATCACGATCATCAGCGCGATGGCCCAGAGGACTCGTCGATCCATGATTACCTGGCTTCAGGGAACAGGGTCAAAGCCGCCAGGGTTGAACGGATGGCAACGGACCAACCTCCGGATGCCCAGCCAACCTCCGCGTGCAGCACCATACTTCCGAACGGCCTCCAGCGTGTACTGTGAACAGGATGGATGGAATCGGCAACTCGCAGGCAACAGTGGCGAGAGCGTCAGCTGATAGGCCCGGATCAGGGCGGCCAGCAATCGACGTGGCACCTGCAGCAACCACTCAAGCATCAACCCACCGGACAGACCTGGTCGCGCCAGGCCAGCAGTTCGTCGCGCAGCAACCCGAACGCGGCGTGATACGCCGCGGGCCGGGTGCGCACCAGCACGTCCCACGCGGGTTGCCGCGGCTGGATCTCCCGGCGCCATATCTCCTTGAGCCTGCGCCGCAAACGATTACGGGCCACCGCGGATGCCTGGAACCGGGGTACGATCAGTCCCATCCTCGGGTGGCCCGTTGCGTTCTCGGTCCAGATTATTTCCAGGTGCGCGGCTCGATGGCGGCGCCCGTCATTCAGGCAGCGGCGAATCTCAGAGGCCCGCCCGAGCCGGCTGGCCCGTGCCAAGCGCTCTGATCCCGTCAGGAACCCCCGTGCTTCGACGGCAACGACACCGTAAGCCGTTTCCGGCCCTTTTTCCGGCGGCGGGAAAGCACGGCGCGGCCCCAACGGGTTGCCATCCGGGCCCGGAATCCATGCTTATTGATGCGCCGGCGATTGCGCGGCCGATATGAGGGTTTCATCGCTTCCTGTATCCTCCAATGAGCCCGAGAAGCTACCTAGCACGGTCCCCTCCGGTCAAGGTTGACTTTTCCACATCCAGCCCGTACTATCGTGCGCCCTTGCATGCCCCCCACCGTTGATCGAGTCACGATGCAGCTGTCTGCTAAAGAAGCCTGGAAACGCATACTCGAAGAAGCGCATCGCGAATTACCTGAACATACCGTCCGCACCTGGTTGGAGCCGGCGGAGGCGATCGCCCTCGATGATGGGCGTCTGATCGTTGGCGCCCCGGACCATTTTGCGGCCGAATGGAACGAGTCCAAGCACGCCAGTCTGTTGTCTCGCTTGGCGGAGCCGGTCCTTGGGCGTCCCACGTCCGTCGTCTTTCAGGTCCAGGAAGACCGGCAGCGCCGGCCCCAGATGGATTTCTTCGTTGCCCCGCAGGCCACCCAGGCCGCGGCGGCCCCCAGCGCCAATCCCAGCGCCCAGCCGCTGAACGAACGCTACACGTTCGACACCTTCGTCATCGGCAAGTCCAACGAGCTGGCTGCCGCCGCCGCCCACGCGGTCGCGGAAGCGCCCGGGAAGACCTACAACCCGCTCTTCATTTACGGGGCGACGGGGCTGGGCAAGACCCACCTGATGCAGGCCATCGCTCAGGCGGTCTGCGAGCGCGACCCGGGCACCCAGGTGCTCTACGTCGGCGCCGAGCAGTTCATCAACGAAGTCATCGAGAGCATCCACAGCCGGACCATGCCGGAGTTCCGCCGCCGCTACCGCAGCGACGTGGATCTGTTCCTGGTGGACGACGTCCATTTCCTGGAAGGCAAGGAAATGACCCAGGAAGAGTTCTTTCATACCTTTAATGC
>JBDTTZ010000066.1:0-1635 GCA_040008015.1 Gemmatimonadota bacterium | reverse complement strand
TTCCGGTCCAGGTGCTGGAGATCGTCGCGGCGCAGGAGCGGCTCGATGCTGACCGACACTACCCCGACCAGGACGCGGTGGACCTGGTCCATATCGCCTTCAATGCACCCGACCTGCCCGGGCTCGGCACCGCGGTGCTCACGCCGGTGAGCGGCGGTGGCCGCACGAGCGGGCCGCTCGCCCGGGTGACGCGAGGGAAGCTCTGCACTGATACGATCGAGCTTGACCCCGATCGCGATGGAAGCGCGAGACTACGGGATCTGAGAAATGGCCACGAATACTCCGGCCTCCTGGTCCTGGAAGACGAAACGGATGGGGGCGATACCTACACCTTCGCCCCCACTCGGCCGGGCGACGTGAGGCGGCTCCGGCCGGGGCGCACCCGGATCGTCGCCCGGGGCCCGCTGGTCGCGGCGCTCGAAACGAAGTGGTCCGGTCGCGGCATCCAGGCCCGGCTGCTGGCGATGGTCAACGCCTGCGATTCGATCGTCCGCTGCACGCTCGAAGTCCACAACCAGGCGTCCAATCACCGGCTTCGCATTCGGGTGCCGTCGGGTTTGTCGGGTGTGGCCGCGCTTGCGGGGGCCCAGCTGGGTGTTGTCGAGCGCGAAGCGGTGGAGAACCTGAAGGGGAAACACGAAACGGAAACGCCAGTCCGCACCGCGCCGGCGCACTGCTTCGTCGCGGTCAGGAAAACCGGCGGCCTGGGTCTTTTCTGTCCCGGCTTCTTCGAGTACGAGCTGACAGCCGCCGGCGATCTCCTGCTCACCGTGCTGCGGTCGGTCGGCGCCTTATCCCGGGGCAACCTGGCCACGCGACCGGGCCATGCCGGCTGGCCGATGCCGACTCCGCTCGCCCAGTGCCACGGGATGGATCGAATCGACTTCGCGCTGGCCCCGCTCAGCGGGAATGACGATGCCGCATCGTTGCAGGGGATGTGGGAAGATTGCTTCCTGCCGATCCGGGGAACCTGGTTCCGAGATTGGCTGCCGCACGCGATGGGGGAAACGCCGAGTCTCGAGCTGGAAGGTGAGGGACTGGTGTTGTCGGCGATCAAACCCGCGGAGGATTCTGAAGGAATGGTGGTTCGGTGCTTCAACCTGCGGGACAACCGGGTGACCGGGACTCTTCGTGCAGGAGTCGAAGTGAGCCGGGCGACCCTGTGCCGGGCCGACGAATCTCCGGTCGAATCGCTGAAGGTTGATAAGTCGGGAGTGATTCGTTTCCCGGTATCCCCCCGCTCAGTCGCCACCGTCCTGCTGCAGTAGTCGCCTACGGCATGGCCGCCAGCAGGCGCTTCGGAGCGACCAGCCGGTAGCTATCCTCCAGCAGGTCCTCCAACTCCTTCCAGTTCACCCGGCGATCCAGCCATACCCCCACCCAACCGCTGGGCCCAACATAAGCCGGCACGAAGAATTTCCTGGGCGCCGCTCCGACCATGATGGCCTGGTTGCCCGCCGCGGCCTTGAGCCAGACGGCCTCCCGCCCGGCGCCGTGGTGGTTTCCCGCCTCGGCGTACATGGCAAACAGTTTGTTCTTGACTCGAAAGGTGGGCGCACCCCATGCCTCGACCTCGTGGGCCTGGGGCAGGGCAAGGCAGAGCTTGCGGAGACGGGTCAGGGGCCTTGGCGGCAT
>JBDTTZ010000065.1:0-4474 GCA_040008015.1 Gemmatimonadota bacterium | reverse complement strand
CGATTCGGCGGCTGACGGGGATGCCGGACTACGAAGGCTATCTCAAGCACCTGCGCACCTGCCATCCGGAGCGCGCGGTGCCGAGTGAGCGCGAGTTTTACGAGCAATACCTGGAGCGCCGGTACGGCAGCGGGACCAGCCGGTGCTGCTAGAAGGACTGAGGACTGAGGACTGAGGACTGAGGACTAAGGGGTGCTCATTCAAGTGGCTATTGCGATACGCATGCTCTGCCTGGGGGACAGCTACACCATCGGGGAAAGTGTGCCCACCAGCCAGCGCTGGCCGGTGCAGCTCGCTGCCCGGCTCCGGGAGCGGGGGATCGACGTCGCCGATCCGATCATCATCGCGAAGACCGGCTGGACGACGGACGAGCTGGACGCGGCGATCGACGAAGCAAACTCGAAGGGCCGCTTCGATCTTGTCACCCTGCTGATTGGCGTCAACAATCAGTATCGGGGACGGAGCGCGGAGGAATACCGCGAACAATTCAGCGGACTCCTGGCCCGCGCGATCGGATTCGCCGGAGGCCGGCCCGATCGGGTGATCGTGCTCTCGATTCCGGACTGGGGCGTGACGCCTTTCGCCGGAGACCGGGACCGGGCCGGGATCGGGCGGGAGATCGATGAGTACAACCGCATTAATAAGGAAGAGACTGGGCGAGCGGGCGCGCGCTACGTGGACATTACGCCCATTTCCCGCGAAGCGGCCGGCCATCCGGCGTTGACCGCGGGGGACGGGCTGCACCCATCGGGGGAGATGTATCGGCAGTGGATGGACCAGGTTGCACCAGTGGCCACACAGGCATTGCAATGACCATACGTGCGCTTCGCCGCATCGCCCCGGTCCTCGTCGGGGTCCTTGTGGCTGGACTCTGGCCCGGTGCCGCCCACGCGCAAGCCAGCCTGATCATCCTGGCCCGTCATGCCGAGAAGTCCGCGGCCAGCGGCGATCCGGGGCTGACGGCCGCCGGTGAACAACGCGCCCGTGACCTGGCCGCTGCCCTGGCTGGCGTTCACCTCTCGGCCATCATCACGACCCAGTATCGCCGAACTCAGCTGACCGCGGCACCGGCGGCCAGCGCCTCCCACATTCAGCCGACGGTGATCTCGGCAGCAGGAAACAGCGACGTCGATGCCGCGCTGGTCGCCCGGGCTCTGGATGCGCTCCCGGCTGGATCGGCCGCACTCGTGATCGGCCACAGCAATACCCTGGGACCGATCATCAAGGCCCTCGGCGGCCCGGCGCTGCCCGATCTCTGCGACGGCGAGTACTCGACCTTGCTCATTCTTGAGCGGACTGCAGGCGCAGACCCGGCAAAGCTGATACGGAGCCGCTATGGCGCTGCCGAGCCTGCCGAGGCGAGCCAATGCCACTGATGGATCGCCATGAATTGTAGGAATTGATGTTGGCTGGATACGCCATGGTCAGGCGGCGCGGCAGGTCAACCGCAGGTCACTCCCAAAGGAGTCCTCAATGAAACGCAACCTTGGAATGCTGCTGCTGGGCGTCTGGCTCATCCTCAACGGGCTCATACCGCTGCTGCAACTCAGTTTTTCGGGACTGGGGACGGTCATGGCAGTTCTCGCAATCATTGCTGGTGCATTGATCCTGGTCGGACGCTAGCCAGAGGGCGCCGCCTGACCAGCGTCCCCCCTGGATATCAGCGGGCCCGCCACCGCGAAACGGAGGAGTGGAATCGTGATGACTTGTCGAGCACCGTTGCTGGCCCTGGCAATGGTCTCCGCTGGTGCGGCCCCGGCCGCCGCCCAGACCGCACTCGCCGTTCACGCGGTGACGACGGAGTACCGGGCCAACCCGCTCGGCATCGACGTCCCGCGCCCACGCCTGAGCTGGAAGATCGTGAGTCCGAGCCGCGGCACTATGCAGTCCGCCTACCAGGTGCAGGTAACCACCAATGCCGCCTCACTCGTATCCGGCCGCCAGTTGCTGTGGGATTCGGGCAAGATGGCCTCCGAGGCCTCCATCTTTCAGCCCTACGGTGGACCAGTGCTCCGCTCCGGGACGCGCTACTACTGGCGGGTGCGGGTGTGGGATGGCAGAGGACGCACCTCGGGCTGGAGTAGCCCGGCGTTCTGGGAAACCGGACTCCTCGAGCGTAATGATTGGACCGCGCAGTGGATCGGCCCGCCGGCAGCCGGGGATTCGTCAGGCGCTCCTGCCCCGATGTTCCGGCGGGAGTTCGCCGTCAAAGCCGGAGTAAAGTCCGCCCGGATCTATGTCACCAGCCGCGGCCTCTACGAGCTCCATCTCAATGGACAGCGCGTCAGCAAGGATTTTTTCACGCCCGGGTGGACCAGCTACCAGAAGCGACTCCAATACCAGACCTATGACGTCACCAGCCTCCTGGTCCCGGGTGACAACGCCATCGGCGCGATCCTGGGCGATGGCTGGTACCGTGGCTACCTCGGCTTCTCCGGGCGCAAGAACGACTACGGGACCCGGGTGGCCCTGCTGCTTCAGCTGGACATCCGCTATGCCGATGGCCACAGCGAACGGGTGACTTCGGACGGAAGCTGGAAGACCAGCACCGGTCCCATTCTCTTCGCGGATATCTATCGGGGCGAGAGCTACGATGCCCGGCTGGAGCCGTCCGGCTGGGCCCAGGCGCACTTCGACGACCGGCAATGGATTCCGGCGGAGCCGGCCGAGGCGTCCCCGGCGCAACTGGTCGCGGCTGAGACGGAGCCGGTGCGGCGCATCATGGAGCTCACGCCGATCGCGATCCTCCGGTCGCCATCAGGTCAGACGCTTTTCGACATGGGCCAGAACATGACCGGATGGGTGCGGCTCCGGGTGCGGGGTCCCGCCGGCACCACGGTAACACTCCGGCACGGCGAGGTGCTCGATCACAATGGCGACCTCTACACCGAGAACCTGCGCGCCGCCTATCAGACCGACCGCTACATCCTGAAGGGCGGCGGCGAAGAGGTTTACGAGCCGCACTTCACCTATCACGGCTTTCGTTATGTCGCGGTCGAAGGGCTGCCGACGCCAGCCACGCTCGCCATGGTCACCGGAATCGTGGTGCACACCGACCTGGCCGTGACCGGAACGTTCGCGACCTCGGACTCGATGCTCAATCGGTTGCAGCACAACATTCAATGGGGCCAGTTCGGAAATTTTCTCGAGATCCCCACCGACTGCCCCCAGCGCGACGAGCGGCTGGGCTGGACCGGCGACGCGCAGGTCTTCGCGCGTACCGCCAGCTTCAACATGAATGTTTCCGGCTTCTTCGCGAAGTGGCTGGCCGACCTGGCCGCCGACCAGCACCCGGGAGGAAGCGTCCCCTGGGTCATCCCCAATCCGCTGGGCGGCGATTCGGTACGGTATGCGGCGGCGGCCGGTTGGGCCGATGCATCCACCGTGGTGCCGTGGACGATGTACCTGATGTACGGCGATCGTGGCCTGCTGGAGCGCCAGTACGAGAGCATGGCGCGCTGGGTGGAGTATGCCTGGCGCCAGGCCGGGCCGGGGTTGGTATGGCGCACCGGAGATCACTTCGGCGACTGGCTCGCGTGGCACAGCGACGATGCGGGATACCCGGGTGCCACGACGGGCAAGGACTTCATCGCCACGGCGTACCTGGCCCACTCTGCCGACATCGTTGCCCGCGCTGCTGCCGTGCTGGGCGAAGGCGAGGATGCCCGGCGGTATCAGGAGCTGTTCGCCAATGTCCGGGCGGCCTTTCGCAAGGAGTTCGTATCACCCAACGGCCGCGTGGCGGAGAACACCCAGACCGCCTATGCCCTGGCACTCAACTTCGGACTGCTGGACTCGGCGGAGATGCCCGGGGCGGCGACCCGACTGGTGGAAGACATCGCGCGCCATGACGGTCATCTCTCCACCGGTTTCCTCGGCACCCCGGAATTGAGCCGGGCGCTTTCCAGCAACGGGCACCTCGATGCGGCCTATGCGCTGCTCAACCAGCGGGAGTATCCATCCTGGCTCTACCCGATCATCCGAGGCGCCACCACCATGTGGGAACGGTGGGACGGGATCCGCCCCGATGGTTCCTTCGAGGAAGTGTCGATGAACTCATTCAATCACTATGCCTTTGGAGCCATCGGTGACTGGATGTATCGGACCATCGGCGGGATCGACGTGGATCCGGAACAGCCGGGCTACAAGCACGCGCTGATCGCCCCGCGCCCCGGCGGTGGACTTACCAGCGCCCGAACCGTGCTGGAGACCGGGTACGGAACCCTCTCGACGTCGTGGCGGCTCGACAGCCTGGGCTTTGCGCTGGACCTCGTGGTGCCGCCGAATACGACCGCAACCGTCACGCTGTGGAATGCGAGCCTGGATCGCACCTTGGAAGGAGGACGGCCGATTCAGCAGGCCAGCGTGCGGAGGGTTGAGCAGCAGGGAAGCGACCTGGTTCTCCAGATCGGCTCCGGCAGGTATACGTTCACGGTACCTCGATAAGACTGACCCCAAATTCCTCCCCACCGGA
>JBDTTZ010000064.1:0-2533 GCA_040008015.1 Gemmatimonadota bacterium | reverse complement strand
TACCAGCGGATGGTCGATGGTAGTGGCCGGCCGGCCGCCGGTGCCGATCCGGGTACGACCGATGGCAGGTGACAGCGTGGTATCTGAGTCAGGGCCGTATCCCAGCTTCCTTCGGAAGAACGTTCAGGTCTGGACTCACAACGTTAACCGGCTCGTGGATGGCCACCTGATAGGCAACACGGTCGCGCACTATTCCCGCGGCGCGGACACGGTAGTTTACCTGCGGTCCGATGGCACCAGGAATCCGTAACAAATCACGAGTAACTCCAAGTAGGCGAAAGTAGCTACGGTAAACGAAGGGAACTGAAAGTGAGGACGACTTTCAGTTCCTTTCAGTTACTGTTGTACCTGCCGTTACTTATTGGCTACTTGCTGTTGCTTTTGTTGGCGCCGTAAGCGTTCTCCGCCTTACCAAGGCCCGCTCGATCTCGCTGGCCCGTTCCCCGGGATACTCGGCCAGCTGCCGAATCGTCCCGCTCTCCAGCGCCGCCAGCGGCACGCCATCCTCGAAGACGATCCGGTTCCTTCGGAGCGCCGGCACCCGTTCGCCCGGGGTCACCAGGCCGATCAGGTTGAGGGGGTCGGCGGCGCTGATTGAGATCAGCTGCCCGCGCGGTGCCTCGCGGCGAATGGCGCGGAGGCTACTCACCGCCTCGGGCAGGGCGAACTGCTCGCCTGACATTCCGTTCACAAACCGTCCACCGCGGATTTCGCCTCTCGCCTCGAGCCGGCGATAGGTCATCGCCAGCTGGCGCCAGCCGACCTTGAGCGACTCCCGGGCGAGCACCCGCTTGAACACGACGCCGTAGCGGCGGAGCAGGGTCCAGGCGAGGATTGCGACCCCCTCGTCCCTCACCCCCTGTCCCCCTCTCCCATGCTGGGCGAGGGGGAACTCGGTAGCGGGCCTGAGCAGCGACCAGCGCCCCGCGCTCTCCACTCCGACCGCCGCCATCCGATGCCTCCGGGTGCTGCTGCCGAAGGGCTTCCTCATCGCGGACGGGACCAGCAATGCGCGCAGGCCGGCGAAGCTGTCGGAGGTGACGATGCCGAGCGCGGCCAGCTCGCCCAGCGCCTGCTCGACCTGGGTGGGGAGCATGCCACTGGCCTGGACCAGGTCGTGGAAGAAGGAGGCACCACGCTGCCGCAGCTGGTCCAACACGGCCTGCCCGCTGGACGACAAGGCCGGCTCGCCCTGCGCTTCCGGTGACACCGTGAGAGCCAGCCACTGTCCCGCGTTGCGGCGTTGGAACAGCGCGATCGGCGTCGATCGAATCGGGCGACTCGATACCCGAACAACTCTCGGCGTCTCCCCTTCTTCCTGCCCACTGACCCACTTGCCCACTTGCCCACTCAGGCGACCCCACATCACCCGCCCGGTGAGACAGAGCGTATCCAGCAGCATCGGATCGTAGTCGGCGCACCGAGCGCCGAGCACGTCGGTCTCCCATGCAGAGGCGGGGGACTCGACGCCGTCCAGCTGGCCAATCACCGCGGCCAGGCCTTCCAGCCCGCGCGCGTGGTTCTCCGGATCGAGCCGCTGCCAACTCAAGAGGAACCGCATGAACTCGGCGGCACTGACCGGGGCGATTTCGGACCGCAGCCGGTTCAGGGTGTAGCGGTGAATCCGGGCGAGGAGGCGGCGATCGCACCATTCGAGTGGGCAGGTGGGCAAGTGGGCAGGTGGGCCGGGCGTCGCGGCCGGTCCTGGAGTGAATTGACCACGCAGAATGACACCCTCTCGCTCCAGCTCTACAAGCGCAATATCGACGTCCGACCCGACAACACCGAGCGATTCGGCCAATTCAGTTGCCGTCGAGGGACCGATGATCTCCATTCTGCCCCGAATCAACTCGCGGATTGCCCCCGGCCGGTCAGGAGATCTTGAATCTCCGTGAACGCTCTGGATATCTGAAAGTCGTTCAGCGGCGACCCAGAATGTCCTCGCAGGTTCAAGAACATCAAACCTGGAAGCGCGACGAGTCCGCACCAGCTCTTCAAGAAAGGCGCTCCACGAAGGCCGGGGCTCCGCACCTTCCCACTTGCCCACTTGCCCACTTGCCCACGTTTCGGAGTCGAGGAAATAGCCCGTCACCGAGAGAGAGTCATGCATCTCGTCCGCATCCCGCGGATCCGGCCACGCCTCGTCCCGCACCCGGTCGATCGCCGCCTGGTCGAGCGCGCCCAGGTCGGCGGCCGAAGATGGATCGAGTGCGCGGCGGGTCATCACCGCCTGGGTACGGCGCTCTTCCAGCGGTGCGTCATCCAGGAAGGCGTAGGGCTTGGCGTTCAGGATCTCGTGCGCCAGCAGCGAGGGCTCCGGCAGGTCCCGCGCGATCAGCGTGAGCTCGCCGCGATGGATCTTCTCCAGCAGCAAAATGAGCTGGTCGATGTCCATCGCTTCATTGAGGCAGTCCTCGATGGTTTGCCGGGCGAGAGGATGGTCGGGAATCTCCCGGTCGCCCGGGATGTTCTCCAGGCAGGCCGCGGCATCGGGGAACACCGCGGCCAGCAGGTCCTCCGCCATCATCCGCTG
>JBDTTZ010000063.1:0-6632 GCA_040008015.1 Gemmatimonadota bacterium | reverse complement strand
CCCCGCTCCACGTAATGCTCCCACGTCCCCCGGATCCGCTCGGCCAATTCCTGGTCCACCTGGCGCACGATGCGGCCGGGGACGCCCATCACCAGCGACCCGGGCGGAATCCGCATGCCCTCCGGCACCACCGCGCCCGCGGCGATGACGCTGCCGCTGCCCACGTGGACGCCGTTCAGGAGCACGCTCCCCATCCCGATCAGGCACTCGTCTTCGATGGTGCAACCATGCACGATCGCCCGGTGGCCAACTCCGACCCGCCTGCCGATGGTGCAGGGGAAGCCGCTGTCCACGTGGACGATGCTGCCGTCCTGGATGTTGGTCTGGCTGCCGATCACGATTTTGTCGACGTCGCCGCGGAGGACGCTGGTGAACCAGATGCTCGAGTCGGCGCCGATGGTGACGTCGCCCAGGACCGTGGCATTCCCGGCTATGAAGCAGGATGGATGGATTGAGGGCATGCACAAAAGTAGCGAGTAGCGTGTAGCGAACAAAACCGCAGTCCATGAGGGGACACGGTGTTTTTCGCTACTCGTTACTCGCTACTCGCTACTCGCTACTGTTGTTGTGGCGGAAATGCCATCTGCGTCCACCCCACCACCGCCGTCCCGCCCTTGATCGCCGGGAGCCACGACATCGCGGTCGCATACGCGCGGGCCAGCTTCTCGAAGGCAGCGTCGTTCGACGGGTTGAATTGCCGCACCTCGAGCGTCTTGCCCTCGGTCGAAACCTTGACGAGGAGGACCGAGGGGCGTGGCGTGCCCTCGACCTCCGGAGTCAACGCCACGAACGGCGCGATGACCGGACGGGGCCGCTGGTCGTAGCAGATCCGGTCCGCGTTGTACCCCACCACCGGCTCGTCGCAGCCCGGCGTGGCCGCGCGCTGGGTTCGGCGCTGCTGCACCCGGAGCGGGACGGTCGGGGTAGCGGCCGCGCCCAGCGGCGCCAGGCTGGGCGCCATCTCCAGCGACGCGCCGGGCTGGAGATCGAGCGTGTCCTGGAAGAACTGGTAGCGCGGCGCGGAGATCGCGAGGATGTGGCGGCCGGGAGGAACCCGGATCGGCGAGGAGATGACGGGATTCCCGTCGATCATCACCCGGGTGCCCCGGGGCAGGCCGGTCAGTCGGATCTCGCCGCTATCGGTGCTGGGCGCCCCGGCCGTCACCTGGGAACTGTCGAGGGTCGCCGTGTGGACAGCGGGTGAGTCGGTCACCACGACCGGCGTACTGTCTGTCCCCGCCGCAGGCATGGTCGTGTCGGCGCTATTCAGCGCGACCTGGGATGAATCGGTGATGCTCGACGCGGAGTCGGCCGTTCCGGTTACCGCGGTGGGCGACTTGTTGTCGTTGCGCGATCCGAAAAACCACCAGGCACCGCCGCCGGCTGCCACCAGGAGCAGCAGGGCCAGCATTCCCATCTTGGCCGAGTTGGACTCCGTCTCGGAGCGCCGAGCGATCGGGCGGCGCCCACCGGCAACGCTGCCCCGCATCGGGATCGTGCTGGACGATATCCGGGGCGCCGGGGCGACCGGCGTGACCATACCGGGCGCGCGCAGCGACGCCCCTGCATCGGGCGCGGACAGCGACGCCCCTACGTGGTTCGACACACCGCTGCCCCGCACGGTGCCGCCCGGTGCGATCGCCTGCCCTTCCAACCCCGCCACCAGCTCGTCGCAGGTCTGGAACCTTTCCGCGGGATCCTTGGCCAGCATCTTCTTGATGACTTCGAAGAGGCGGCGCTCGTCCGGCGTGTCCAGCTGCGGCTCCGGCAGCGGCTCCATGATGTGCTTGTAGCCGATGGAGAAGCTGTCGTCCCCATCGTACGGCACCGACCCGATGAGACACTGGTAGGCCAGCACGCCCAGGCTGTAGATGTCGCTCCGGCCATCGGTGTTCTGCGCCCGGGCCTGCTCCGGACTCATGTAATGCGGCGTCCCGATGCTCATCCCGGTGCCGGTCAGCTTCTGCCCGCTGGCCACCGCCTTGGCGATGCCGAAGTCCGCCACCATACAGACGCCATGCTCGTCGAACATGATGTTGTCGGGCTTGATGTCGCGGTGGACGACGCCGCGCCGAGCGGCGTATCCCAGGGCGCTGCCGGATTCGATCAGGAGGCGGCGGATTTCCGGCGGGGTAAGCTTGCCGCGCTGGACCAGCAGGTGGGACAGCGACTGGCCCCGCAGGTACTTCATGACGAAGAAGGTGACTCGCCCGGCTTTGCCGACCCGGAAGATGGGAATGATGTTGGGATGTTCCAGCTGGGCCGAGGTCCTGGCTTCCCGCATGAAGCGCTCGACGAACTCGGCGTCGAAGGCGAGCGAGAAGGGGAGGACCTTGATGGCGACGTCGCGGTCGAGCTGCCGGTCGCGGGCGCGGTAGACGATTGCCATGCCGCCCCGGCCCAGCTCTTCCAGGATCTCGAAGTCGGCGGAGAGCGCCTCGCGGACGATGTCCGCCTCGGTGACCTCGCCACTGGCGATGGCCTTGACCGGCGTCGTGGGGACGAGGTCGAGGCCGCAGTGGCTGCAAATCCTGGCTGTATCGTCGAGTTTGGTTCCGCAGCGGGAGCAGAACATGGGCGGAAGGTTAATGGAAGGAAGATGGGAATTGAAGGCGCTCACGCAACATGTCTGTCATTCCGAGCGCAGCGAGGAATCTCAAGGCTGGTTTCCGATTGTCACCGGAAGATCCGAATGCGATCCACCCTTGAGATCCCTCGCTGCGCTCGGGATGACAATCGGGGCGCTCGGATGACAATCAGGGTCGTCTGGGGATGACAGCCTACTCCTTTACCACTCTGAACCCTCTCCGCTGCCGTACCGTCCGCCCATCCGCCGCCGTCACCACCACATCGATCAGGTACTCCCCACGCCGGAGCCGAGTAAGATCCACCGTCCGCCGGCTCCGGGTGACGTCACCGCCGGCGGGATCGCTGAAGTCCAGGGTGAGCTCGGCCCGGTCCCTGCCCTCCCTCCGCACCGAGAGCCGGGTGGAGTACGTGGTGCCGAAACGGAGCCCGTACACCTCGTAGTACAACTCCATGCTCGACCTTTCGCGGAAACTGCCCAGCGGATTGAAGAAGACGGTGTCTTCCCGGGTCGGGAGCCACGCCAGGTTGGCGCCCCGGCTGCCCAGCACCAGGTCGCTCAGCGCGAGCGAGTCTCCCCCGAACCCGAAGCGGCCCACCAGCAGGCTGTCGCGGGGGAAGATTCCGCCGTTGCTGCTGTCCTGCTCCACGGCGATGCGATAGGTCGCCATGCCGGGCGGGACGCTCAGGGTGTCGCGCAGGGTAAGGAACTGGCCCTTCGGGATGACGGCATCGGTGCGGTGTCTTCGAGCCAGGTCGGAAGAGGCCAGCACCTGGCCGGTCCGGGAGAGCACCACGATCCGGGTGCGCATCCGGTAGGATATGACGCCGTTGATGGTATCGGGCTTGAGATACTCGCCCGGGATGGCGATGGCGAAGTGCACCAGCGAGCCGCCGTCGGCCCGGCCCACCGCCACCACCTGGGAGCTGGCGGGAAGCGTGTTGCCGTAGGTCAACTCGTAGCGGTCCGAGGCGACGCCCTCCTTGATATCGCGGACCGCTGCCAGCTCCTGGTTCAGCACGAAGAGGCTCTCGCTGTTGGGGGGGGCATTGACCAGCTTCGCGTACAACGGCGACCAGGTGTGAACCCGCGAGAGCCAGAGGATTTCAGGAGTGCAGATATCGAGCACCCTGGAGACCAGTTCGTAGCTGTTCTCGGCCGGGTTGCCGGCGAAATGGAAGATGAGATCGCCATCTCCCCGGGCATAGCGCCACGACACGGCACAGAAATCGGGTGCGTCCACCCGCTCGGTCGGCTCGCCGTGACGGACATAGATCTCGCCCCGCGCGTCGAAGTCCAGCTGCTTGGGGATGTATTCCTGGCGGCCGGTGATCAGCCGGCGCCGGGCGATCCGGCGGAAATGCTGCCGAGCGAAGTAGAGGCGGCGGTAGTGCTCGGCGAGGCGCTCGCCGTCCTGACGGAGATCGTAGCGGTCGCGCTGGGTCCAGAACCGGGCGAGGAACTCCACCCGGCCCTTCTGCCCCGCCGAATCGAACCGCGCCACGCCGGAGTCTCCGGCGATCAGGGCGACGTCGCGCCGGAGGTTGGCGATGACGAAGGAATCGCGGCTGCCAGCCGCCTCGTAGTAGAGCTTCTGCGCCTCCAGGTGCCCGCCGGCGAGCAGCGACCGCGCTAGCTCGAAGGTGCCCAGGTCGTGGCTGCCGCCCTTGTCGAGATACTTCTGAAAGGCGACCGCCGCGGAATCGTCGTAGCCCAGGTCGCGCTCCATGCGTCCCCGGGCCAGGAGAAACTCCAGTGATTGCCCGGCCGGCGTCCCTGCCGCGCGACGCAGAATCTCCAGCACCTCGTCGGGCCTGGCATTCAGCATCTGGCGCGAGGAGACGTTTACCAGGGCGGTCAGCGCCGGCACGAAGGTCGAGTCGGTAGCGACCGAGTGAATCAGCGCGTTGGAGGCGAGCGTCAGCGGGTCGCGGCCGAAAACCGCGCGGAGCCGGGTGCGAACCCCGTAGGTCGAGTCCGCGTCGCCCTGCTCGGTGAAGCCGAGCCCCAGCCAGGGGTAGGGCCACTCGGGCTGGAGATCGATCGCCCACTCGAACTCCGACCCGGCGTCGTCGTAGCGGGACGTGCTGCCCAGGTCGGCCATGCGGAGCGCGAGGAAGCCGAGCTTGATGTGGAGGACCGCGTTGTCGCGATCGACCCGGGCCCGGTCGATCAGAAAGGATTCGAGGTCAACCAGGGCGAGAGTGTCGCTGAGCGTGGAAAGGGAGTCGCGGAAGTGCTCGATGGAGTCGCGCTGCGCGGGCTCCTGCGCGAATCCCAGGGCAGGGGCAAGACTGAGCAGGCATGTGAGTGGTAGAGTCAGCTTCATCGTTTCTTCCAGCCTGGCAACATATCCTCACGAAAAGCACGAAATCCCACGAAGAACACGAAACCCAGGGGCTAGATCCAGTTCATAGTCATTCTAGCTATTTCGAATCTACAGGAGTCCCTTCGTGGATTTCGTGCTGTTTCGTGGTTTTCGTGAGGAATGTCTACCACTACGATCTATCTATTGGCCGTCTCCACTTCTTTGGAAACCTGGAATGCTGCGCGGCGCTCTTCCTTGCGGCCATCGGGGGTCGTGATGATGAGATGCATGACGTAGTCGCCCTGGTGCAGCCGCTCCAGCAGGACGGTCCGATGGCTCCGGGTGACGATGGAGTCGGCCCGTTCTTCGTACTTGAGCGAGATCGGCGTCCGCCCGCCCTCGCGGCGCCCGACCCGGAGCTCCACGTTGTACGGAGTGCCGGCCGGCAGGCCATACACCTCGTAGTACAGCTCCATCGTGGAGTTCTGGCGATAGACGCCGGTCGGATTGAAGTAGACCGTGTCGCCCGACGGGGAGACCCAGCGCAGGTTGGCGTTGCGCCACCCCAGCACGACCGAGCTCACCGTGAAGTCCTGGCCGGTGAAATCGCCCACCCGGATCGAATCGGTCGCCATCACGAGGCCGCTGCCCGATTGCTGCTCGACCGCGATGCGATAGTGCAGCACGCCCGGCGGCACCGCGAGGCTCACCCGGTCCACCAGGTTCTCCCGCTCCGGCACCGGGTTCCGGCTGAGAAACATCTTGGTGGTATCCAGTGACGCGACGCTCCGGCCGCGGGCATCGGTCACGTTCACCCGGAGCCGCACCGGATACAGGTAGCCCTGCTCGTGGGGCACCGGCTTGAGCTGGGCACCCGGAATCGCCCAGGTCACCTGGAGCAGGTTGCCCGGTTCGGCCCGCCCCACCGCCATCACGTCGGTCCTGGCGACCAGCGGCTCGGCGTACTCGAGCTGGTAGCTGTCGGAACGCGTCCCCACCTCGATGCTGCGCTGGCCCAGCCTCCGCTCCTGGTTGCTCAGGGTGATGAGCCCGGCCCGGCCCGCTCCCTGGAGCCGGGAGTAGACCGGATCGATCGGCTCCCGGGACTCGAGCAGCCGCTGGAACATCTGGCTGGTGTCCTCCACGCCGGTCCGCACCTGGAGCGCGCCGCCGAATCCCAGCACGTCGTACACCGACTCGATCAGCTTGTAGTCCTGCACGTCTTCCCGGGCCACGAAGTGGAAGACCAGGTCGCCATCGGCCCGGGCGTATTTCCAGGTTTCGTTCAGCTCGATATTGGGGACCCGGAGATTGGCCCGCTGGCTCGGCTCCCCGTGCCGGATATAGATGACGCCGCGGTCGTCGAAATCTTTATTGTTGGAATGGAAGCGCTCGATGATATCGTAATGCCGCTTGGTGCTCACCAGGGTGAAGTTGCGGCGGGCATACTGCACCCGGCGGTAATGCTCGCGCAGCCGCTCGCCGTCCTTGCGCAGCTCGAGATGGTCCTTCTCCTGCCAGAATCCGCGCAGGTAGTCGGCCCGCTCCTTCCCCCGTTTCTGGTCGAATGCTCTCAGGATGCTGTCCGGCGCGATGTAAGCCAGGTCCTTCCGGTACTCGCTGACCGCGAGGCTGTCATCCTGCTCCGCCCCTTCGTAATAGGCGGCGTTGCCCAGCATGTCACCCTTCACGAAGAGCGCGCGGGCCAGCTCCAGCTCGCCCAGTCCCCGGTTGACC
>JBDTTZ010000062.1:0-4409 GCA_040008015.1 Gemmatimonadota bacterium | reverse complement strand
TCGTGGTTCAGCGCGCAGCGGGCATCGGGATACTGGGCCTTGAGCCGGTCGAGCACTTCGAGCGGGGGTGCCGCGCCTTTGCTCCGCGTGGCACGGCGACGGCCGGTCCGCGCCTTGGGCGGCTTCCTGGCCGGCTTCTTCATGACCGCACCCGCTGCATCCGGGCAGTGAACTCTTCCACCGGCAGCGCGTTCAGCACGTCGTCCCTGGTGAGCCACGCTTTGCGCGCGATGCCAATCCCGCTCTCGACGTGGCGCAGCGTGGCCACGCTGTGCGCGTCGGCGCCGATGCTGATGGCCACGCCACGGGACCGGGCCTCCCGAACCAGCCGCCAGTCGAGATCGAGGCGGTGGGGGTCTGCGTTGATCTCCATGGCCACGCCGCGCTCGGCGGCCCTGGTGAACACCGCGTCGAGGTCCACCGGGAAGGGATTGCGGGACAGCAGCAGGCGGCCGGTGGGATGGCCCAGGATGGAAACGTACGGGTTGTCGAGCGCCGTCAGGATGCGGGCGGTCATTTCCTCTTCATTCATGTTGAACCGGCTGTGCACCGAGGCGATCACGAAATCGAGCCCGGCCAGGACATTCTCGTCATAGTCTACCTGCCCGTCGGCCAGGATATCGGCTTCGATGCCCTTGAGGACCCGGATGCCCTCGATGCTGGCGTTGACCTCATCGATCTCAGCGCCTTGCCGGAGGAGTTCGCTTGGGATGAGCCCGCCGGCGTACGCCGCCGCCTGGCTGTGGTCGGTGACACCAACGTATGTGTACCCGGCATCCCGGGATGTGATCGCCAACTCCCGGACTGTGCAGGAACCGTCCGAATAGGTCGTGTGGCAGTGCAGGAGTCCCTGGAGATCGCAGGTCTCGATCAACCGGGGAATCCGGTGATGCTCGGCGGCTTCGATCTCGCCGCGCCCCTCGCGGAGCTCCGGTGGAATCTCGTCCAGCCCCAGTGCGCGATAGAACGCCGCCTCGTCAGGAGTCGGCACGAACCCGCTCCCTTTCCATAAGGCGGCGCCGTTCAGGGTGAAGCCGCGGCTGCCGGCGCGCTGGGCCAGCTGGGCCAGGTGCTCCTCGCTGCCGGTGGCCTGGACCAGCACGGCGCCCAGGTTGACGGGTGTGGTCACCATCACCTGTGCGCTGGAGCCTCCGGCAAAACGAAGGGTGACCCGTCGCTCGTCCTGGCCGGCGAATTCGTGCACGCCGGGCAGCTTGCGCAGCAGGTCAAAGATCTCTGCCGGTGCCACTTCCGCGACCAGCACCAGCACGATGTCGCGCACCACTTCCGAGCGGCGGCGGACCTCGCCGGCGACGATCGCCTGCCGCACGCCGGGGATTCGCTCCAGCGCCATGCGACGGCCATTGGCTTCGTCCGCGGCGTGATGGCTCAGCCGGAGTCCGCTGGTCTGCCGCAGGAAGCCGATACCCTTGAGCACGTTGTCCGCGGTCTTGGGGCCGAACCGGGGAAGCCTGGAGAGCCGGCCATCGCGGGCGGCCGCTTCGAGCTCGGGGATGGAATCGATCCCGAGGACTTCGTGGATCTGGCGGATCTTGGCCACGCCGAGGCCGGGGATTTCCAGCATCTCCACCAGGCCCGGAGGGATCTGCCCCCGCAGCTCTTCCAGCAGGCTCGAGCGGCCGGTCGTCATCAGCTCGCTGACGATCTTGTGGGTCACCGGGCCGATGCCGCGGGCGGCCCCCAGCGATCCATTGGCGATGGCCGTGTCCAGCTCTTCCGGGAATCCATTCACGACCCGGGCTGCGTTGGTGAAGGCACGAACCCGGAAGGCGCTCTCTCCCTTCAGCTGCATGAACGCGGCGATCTGCTCCAGCACCTGGGCCACCGAGCGCTTGTCGATCATGCCAGCTCGAGCAGATTGCCCGGCTCGCTTCCGGCCAGCGCGGCCGCGGCCGCGGACATCCCGCGGGCGCCCAGCTCCAGCAGCTCGCCCGGCCCGCCGATGGAATAGAGCCGCGCGGCGGTGCCGCCTTCGAGCAGTGGCGCGAAGAACGGCTGCCCGTCGTCCCGCTGGCCGCCGGCGGGGCGGGGACCGATCACCTCGGCTACGCTCAGGCCGGAACGCTCCGGGTGAAAGCCAAAGATGCCCAGCACCCGGAACTGGCCCGGGCCCATCTGGGAAGCAAAGAATCCGTCCAGCGGCTCGTGGGGGTCGCCTTCACTCAACTGGGCCCAGACCAGGCGCTCGGGAAACTGGATGTACCATGGCCCGAGCTCCGGGAACGCCGGCTGCTCGTGATCGGTCAGCATGCCTTCGACCCGTTCCCGGGACAGGCGCACCGCCCGGCTTCCCTGGTGCCAGAAGAGATAGCAGTTGTGCAGCAGGGCGACGTGCTGGTCCACGGCCTCACCCACGCCCTCGGGGACGACCTCGCGCAACAGCTCAACGACTTCGCGGTCGAGCAGAAAGGCATCCCGGTTGCTCGGATCGCCCCCGGATTCCGCCAGCGAGGCCTGTACGCGGGGGAAGCGGTCTTCAGCCAGGCCCGCGAATACGGCCTGGAACGGGGTGGGGCGGGCGGTCATAGCCGGAAAGGTAATTACAAGAATTCGTGCAGCAGCCGAGTGAATTTCTCCGGTGCTTCGACATAGGGGACATGGCCGCAGTGTTCCAGGACGTGCAGCGGCGCTTTCAGCAGCTGGGCAAGGGTCTCCGCGGCATAGTGTGGGATCGGGTCGCTGTCTCCGTGGAGCACGATCGCCGGGAGGTCGAGCCGGCCCAGGGCGGGGCGGAGGTCGTTGTCGCCCAGGCTTCCCCATACCTCTTCCTGGGTGCGGCCGGTCACTCGAAAGGGAGTGAGGTCCCTGGCCCGGGCTGGATCGTAGAAGTAGGCCGCGACCGACAGCTCGAACACCCGCTTGCGATAGCTCTCCGGATCCTGGTCCCGCAGCCCGCTTTCCCGGAGCTCCTTCCGCGCGTCCTGCAATGCCGGTGAAAGGTTCCGTGCCATGAAGCGGGCCTCGAAATCCGCTCGTGCTTCGCGCCAGACCGGTGCGGCCGACACCAGGCCCAGGCGCTCCACTCGATCGGGGTGTTCGGTGGCGTAGAGCAGGCCGAGCAGCGCCCCCCAGGAGTAGCCGGCGATGCGGAGCCGGTCGATGCCCCACACCTCCCGCAACGCCTCGAGGTCGGCGACCTGTTCCCGCCATCCGACCGACACCGTGCGATCCACCGGTGAGCGGCCGCCGCCCCGCTGATCGTAGTAAATCAGGGTCCGGCCGGTGGCCAGCCGGTCGAATCCCGGCAGGAGATAGTCGTGGTGGGCACCCGGGCCGCCGTGCAGCACCACCACCGGAGGTCCTTCTCCCGCGCGCCGTTCGAACAGGTCGACCCCGTTGACCCGGCGGGTAGTGGTTTCTGTCATTTACCTCACCCCTGTCCCCTCTCCGTAAACGGAGAGGGGAACCGCTCATGCCAATTCTTCATGGAGTTCCCCCTCTCCATGCATGGAGAGGGGGACAGGGGGTGAGGTGCTCACAGCAGGACCGCCAGGGCATCCGCGATCCGCTTAACCGCCGTTTCTTCGTCAGGCGTGAACGGATCGGGGACGTCGCTGTCCACGTCGATCTGCCCGAGCACGGTGGCTCCGCGGCGGATTAGCACGACCAGCTCGGAGCGGGTGAACAGGTTGCACGCGATGTAGTTCTCGATGGCGCGGACGTCAGGGATGTTCTGATCGTTCCCGGTGGCGACTGCGGTGCCGCAGACGCCGTGGCCGACTGGGATCCGGGAATGCTCGGTTTCCCGTCCCGCCCAGGCTTCCAGCTGGAGGGTGTCGCCCTGGAGCATGTAGAGGTAGACCGAGGTGTAGGGCGGGCCGGCCGCCTGGATGCGATCGGCGGCCAGCTGGAGCAGGGCCTGGCGCCCCTCCTCGCGGGCAAAGGCGCCCCGGAGCGACGCGACGATGCGATCGGTATCGAGAACCGTGCTCATGATGCGGGGCGTACGCCGAGGGTCGTGGTGGTGCTCATCCGGTTGCCGTTCCTCATGTACTGAATCTGGACGACGTCTCCCGCCTTGTGGCTGCGGAGCACATCGGTCATCGCCTGGAGATCGGTGATGTCGCTCTCTCCGATCTTCACGATGATGTCCCCTCCGGTCAGTCCCGCCTTTTCGGCCGGGCTTCCGGCCCGGACGCCGGAGATCTCGACGCCGCCCGGGTTGTCGGTCATGTCCGGGATGGTGCCGAGGTAGGCGCCGTAGCCCGGGGTGGCGACCGCCCCGGCGTGGGGATTGGGCGGCGCGGCGTCCACGAAGGTGAGCGGCGCGGTCCGGTTGGCCAGGGCGCGCACGATGCCGGTGGTGTAATCCGCCACCCGGAGCAGCCCATCGGCGTTGATCTTGTCCCAGTCGTCCGTCGCCCGGTGATAGTCCCCGTGCAGGTCGG
>JBDTTZ010000061.1:0-3667 GCA_040008015.1 Gemmatimonadota bacterium | reverse complement strand
AGGACGGTAGGAGGCCACCGAGCCGTCGGCTTTGCATTACTTGCATCCGAGCCGCGATCAATGCCACCGGCGTGGTGCTTCACACCAACCTCGGCCGCGCACCCCTGGCGGCCGCCGCCATCGAAGCGATCGTTGCCGCGGCGGAGGGATACGGCACGCTGGAGTTCGACCTTCACACCGGAACCCGGGGCCATCGCTCGGATCACTGCCGCAGCCTGCTCGCCGCGCTGACCGGCGCGCCCGATGCGCTCGTGGTCAACAATGCCGCGGGGGCGCTGGTGCTGGGACTGAACGCGCTGGCAGCCGGCCGCCCCGTGCTGATTTCGCGCGGCGAGCTGATCGAAATCGGCGGGGCGTTCCGGATTCCTGAAATCATGCAGAAGAGCGGCGCCGTGCTTCGCGAAATCGGCACCACCAACCGCACCCACCTCATGGACTATCGCGAGGGGCTGGAGCAGGGCGCCGGGGCGATTCTGACCGTGCACCGCTCGAACTTCGAGCAGGTCGGGTTCGTGCACACCCCGGCTCCAACCGAGCTGGCTGCGCTGGCCCGCGAGTTCGGAGTTCCTTTCCTTTATGATGTAGGAAGCGGCTTGCTCGCCGATCTCGCACCGGCCGGGCTGACCGGGGAGCCACTGGTCCGCGAAGCCGTCGCGACCGGGGCCGACCTGGTGTTTTTCAGCGGCGACAAGCTGCTCGGCGGTCCCCAGGCCGGTTGCCTGGTGGGCAGCCGGGATGCCGTGGATCGCTGCCGCAGGAATGCCCTGGCCCGCGCGGTCCGGGCGGACAAGCTCACCCTGGCCGGGCTGGACGCGACCCTCCGGCTGTACCAGGACCCGCCCGTCGCCCTCCGCGAAATCCCGGTGCTGGCCATGCTGACCCTGACGGCCGATCAGCTGCATCAGCGCGCGACCGCATTGGCGCGGCAGCTGCCGGCCGCACTCAAGCCCGAAGTGATTCCGGGTGAATCGGCAGTAGGGGGAGGATCCTTCCCCGCCGCGCGGCTCCAGACCTGGATTGTCGCGCTGACCCCCGGTGCGCCGGGAGCGGAGAGCCTGGCCCTGCGTCTTCGCCTGGGCTCGCCGCCAGTCATAGCCCGGGTGCAGGATGGCCGGCTGCTGCTCGATCCCCGCACCATCGCGACCTCCCAGATGGAGCCGGTGGTGCGCGCGGTAAGGCAGGTCGCAACGCTGGAGGACTGATGCCGGAGGCCCGCGCTGTCTTTCTGGACCGCGACGGAACCCTCGTCGAGGATCCCGGCTTTCTGGGGGACGCGGCGCAGGTTCGCCTGTTGCCTGGCGTGGCAGCGGCGATTCGCCAGCTCAACGATGCCGATCTCCGCGCCATCGTGGTCACCAACCAGTCGGGGATTGCCCGAGGCCTCTACTCGCTCGATGCCTACTTCGCCACCGAACGCCGCGTCAACGAGCTGCTGCTGAGCGAAGGGGCGCGCCTGGACGCTCACTACTTCTGTCCCCACCTTCCCGAGATCAGCGGGCCCTGCGACTGCCGGAAGCCGGCCACCCTGCTCTACCGCCAGGCGGGTGAGCGATTCGGCATCGACCTCGCCGCCTCGTGGTGGATTGGTGACCGGCTGCGCGACCTGGAGCCCGGGACTACCCTGGGTGGCCGGGGAATCCTGGTCGAGACCGGCGCGGGGCCGGAGTACGTGACGGAAGCGCACCGGCTGGGTTTTCCCGTCGTGCCCGATCTCCTGTCCGCAGTCCGCTTTATCCTCGCCCGGACCGGTCCCGCGCTGGGTAGCCAGCCTCGCTGAAACCGCGTTATCTTCCCGGCCCATGTTGACGCGGGTCGCGGTGGCCGTCTCGGGACGGGGCAGCAATCTCCAGGCGCTGCTCGATGCACTGAGCGCCGACGCGCCCGCACGGGTGGTTCTCGTGATCAGCAACCGGCTCGATGCGGGCGGGCTGGAGCGGGCCCGCGCCGGCGGCGTCGCGACCTGCGTGCTGCGAGATCCATCGCAGGCGTCGGAGTGGTTGGAGTCGCTCGAGGCCGCGCACGTCGACCTCCTGGTCCTCGCCGGTTACCTGAAGCTGGTGCCGCCCGAAGTCGTCCGGCGCTTCCAGGGCAGGATCATCAACATCCATCCGGCGCTGTTGCCGGATTTTGGCGGACCGGGGATGTACGGAACCCGGGTGCATCAAGCGGTGCTGGCGAGCAGCGCCCGGGAGTCGGGAGCGACGGTTCACCTGGTGGACGAGGTCTACGACCGCGGGCCGATCCTGGGGCAGGCCCGGGTCCCGGTGCATCCGGGAGATACCGCCGAGTCGCTTGCGGCCCGGGTGCTGGAAGTGGAACATCAACTGCTGCCGGCCGCGGTGCTGGCCGCTGCGCGCGCCGGCAAGCCGGTACCGTTTTCATTGAATGGGTAGGTCGTCCGTGCCCGATCGTCACCACTATTGAGGTGTATCTGAACCGTCCTCCCCGACTCCCCCGATGCCCCGCGCCCTGATTTCCGTCAGCGACAAGCGCGGCATTGTTCAATTCGCCCGCGGTCTGGTGGACCTGGGCTGGGAAATCATCTCAACCGGTGGTACCAGCGCGGCCCTGAAGACGGCGGGAGTGCCGGTCACTCCGGTCGACCAGGTCACCGGGTTTCCGGAGATCCTCGACGGACGGGTCAAGACCCTGCACCCGGCCATTCACGCCGGCCTGCTGGCCCGGCGCGACCATCCCGAGCACCAGGCTGCCCTCGCCCAGCACCATATCACACCGATCGACCTCGTCGCGGTGAACCTGTATCCCTTCCAGGCCACCATATCGAAGCCCGACGTGACCTTCGAGGACGCAATCGAGAACATCGATATCGGCGGTCCCTCGATGCTCCGGTCAGCGGCGAAGAATCACACCCATGTGATCGTGATCGTGGATCCCGCCGACTACGCCCCGGTGCTCGAAATGATGCGCCATGGAGAGGTTTCTCCGGCGGCGCGGCGCCAGCTCGCGGCCAAGGTGTTTACCCACGCCGCGGACTACGACGGAGCCATCGCCTCGTTTCTTTCGCCCCGGGAAGAGGGTCTGCCGACCCATCTCAACATCTCGCTCAAGCGGGCCCAGGTGCTGCGCTACGGGGAGAACCCCGGCCAGCGGGCGGGCCTGTATGTCACCGAGGAGCCTCGCGGCATCGGCGACCTCAAGCAGCGGCACGGCAAGGAGCTCTCGTTCAACAATATCCTGGACCTCGACTCAGCGATGAGCGCGGCTTCGTTGTGGCAGAACCAGCCGGCCTGCGTGATCATCAAGCACACGACGCCCTGCGGTATTGCCCTGGGCCAGACTCCCGAAACCGCGTTCACCCGCGCCCTGGCCACCGACCCGCAGTCGGCCTTCGGCGGCGTGGTGGCGTTCAACACGGTGGTGGATCGTGCGACGGCGGAGGCCATGCGGGACATCTTTCTCGAAGTGGTGGCCGCGCCCTCCTTCCACGAGGATGCGTTGGAGCTCTTTGGGGGCAAGAAGAACCTTCGTATCGTTGAGCTTCCGGTGAGCCAGGATTCTCCAGGGCTCGATTTCAAGTCGGTGCGCGGAGGGTTCCTGGTGCAGGACCGCTATCGCCTGGACCGGTCCGATTCCGGGTGGACCGTCGTCACTGCCCGGAAGCCGACCACCGAAGAAATGCGCGACCTGGTCTTCGCCTGGTGCGCCG
>JBDTTZ010000060.1:0-4941 GCA_040008015.1 Gemmatimonadota bacterium | reverse complement strand
GGCGTCAGATGAAAGGCATCATCGTTCATGGGATTCGCTCTCCGAACAGCAGGGTCCCCAAACGAACCATGGTGGCGCCTTCCTCGACGGCCACCCGGTAGTCTCCCGACATTCCCATCGACAGCTCCGGACCACAACGACCCCGGGCCATTGCTTCATCGCGCAACCGCCGCAGCAGCCCGAACGCGCGGTGCTGCGCGGCCGCGTCCGCATCGAATGCGGCCATGGTCATGAGGCCGCGCACATCCACTCCCGGAGCTCCCGCCACCTGCTCCAGCAATTCCGGCAAGCCGGCGGGCTCGACGCCGCCCTTCTGGAGTTCGTTGGAGCAGTTCACCTGCACCAAGACGGACTGCCGGAGCGGAGCGGTCAGCCGCCGGCCAATTTCCTGGGCCAGGTCGAGTCGGTCCACGGAGTGAATCAGGGCAAAGCGACCAACGGCTTGGCGCGCCTTGTTCCGTTGCAGGGTACCGATCAGATGCCAGAGTACCGGCAGGCTTCCGACGGCCTCCTGTTTTGCCAGCGCCTCCTGCACCCGATTCTCACCGACGACGGTGAGCCCGGCCGCGACTGCCACCCGGACCGCCTCGGGACCGTGACCCTTGGTCACCGCGACGATCTCGACCGGATGGGTCCACCCCCCTGCCCGCTGGCCGGCCGAGATGGTTTCCCGGATCAGGGCCAGCCGGTCGGGGAGACCGGAGAAATCCATAGCCTTAGAATTTACTTGGGGTTACAGCACAGAACAACCTGACAGGTGACATGTAACAAGTGACAAGTAACATGCGACCAGCGGACCTTTCCTGTCACTTGTCACCTGTCATTTGTCACTTGTAGCCTGCCTATACTCTGAGCTCATAGCGCCGGAACTCCCGATCCAGCTCATATCCGAGGGATTCGTACAGCTGCTGGGCCTGGGCATTGGTATGGGCGGTCGCCAGCTCGAGGCCGCAAGCACCGGTCTCCACCGCATGGTCCCGGGCCTGGTCCATCAGCATGCGGGCAACGCCCCGGCGGCGCCCTTCGGGTGCCACGTAGAGGTCGTTCAGCAACCATAGGGGGCGACAGGAGAGGGAGGAAAACAGCGGATAGAGCTGGGTGAATCCCAAACCCCGGTCGTCCTCAACTGCCAGGAGAATTACCGAGTCGCCGCCTTCGAGGCGCTCCCGGAGAAATCCCCGGGCCCGGGCCGGGTCGCTCGGCTGGTCGTAGAACTGGCGATACGCGTCGAAGAGCGGGATGATCAGCTCCAGGTCCGGCAATCCCGCCTTACGGATTTCCATTGGGCACCTCAGTCCTTGGTCCTGATGAATCCGGATTCGTACTATCGGTGCCCAGGAATGGCGCCAGCCGCATCTGATCCAGCGCCACCTTGATATTGGGATCGGGCACCAGCTTGGCCGCGCGTTCCAGGTTGGCCAGCATGTGCTCGCGGTCCCCCAGCCCCTGGTAAGCCAACGCCAGCTGGGTAAACGGCAGGCCAAGATTGTACGCCATTCCGCTCGCCGTCGGCTCCAGGTTCGCGATCTCTTCTTCGGTGGCCTCGAGCAATCCGGCGTAGCGGAAGGTATGCCACGCGAGGCTGTCGGTCGTGGCCACATCGAGCAACGCGCCGTAGAGCCTGCGAGTGTCGAGACCGGTCGTGTCGGGAACCGTGGGACTCACCCGGTAGGCCAGGCCCTGCTGCACGATCAGGGGATCGAGTCCCTTGAAGTTTCTTCCGGTCGTGATGCTCCAGTACACCGGGCGCCGGCCGACGTTATCCCGCAGAATGAGCGCGGTCACGATCTCATTGGGATTGAGGTACCGGTTGGCCGGAAGGGTATAGAACCCCGCTCCGACCGGCACTGCACGCGGCTGGGGGAGCACGGTGGCGGTCGATGTCACCTGCTCGATCTCCTGGTCCGTCATCCGGAGCAGCGGCCAGGTGGGCAGGGTCCCCGCCTTTCCCTTCCAGAACGAAGGGGCGCTGGCTTCATCGAACGGCCGGACCGCCATGTCTCGCAGCTGCTTGACGTACCAGTCGGTCTGGGCCAGCGCCAGGCAGACCACGGTGACGTCACGGCGGATACCGCCGACTTCCTGGGCCCACCAGAGGGGGAATGTATCGTTGTCGCCGTAGGTGAAAATCACGCTGTAGGGCGGCACCGAGTTCAGCATATCGTACGCGACGTCCGCAGCCAGCCGGCCGTCAATCGGGTTGTTGCGTCGGGCGGCCCCGAAATTCAGGAAGAACGGCAGCGCGCCCACCGCGAGCACGGCGGCCGCGGGCAACGGAGAACGGAGCCGGTCCAAAGCCCGACGGGCCCAGGCCCAGAGTCCCATCCCGACCCAATGTCCCCAGATGATGAAGCTGACCACGAAGAAATAGTCCCGGTCCCGTACTTCATGGTCTGAAGGCTGAGGCCATTTTTCGAAGGTGTAGGCAAGGCTGTAACCCGGCTTGAAATTCATGTAGATGACCAGGCCGATCCCGGTCACCATGAACACGCCGAACAAGAGCCACCAGGAGGCGCGGTCCAGCCGGCGCTGCAGCAGCATTCCCTGCAGTCCCAGCGCGAAGAAAACAAAGACCGTGAAGAGGCTGCGAATCGGCAACTTGCCTCCGAGGGTGCCGCGGATGCCGTTCGCCCACTGCCAGTCGAAGTACTGGAAGTAGTTGGCGAACTGTTCCACGATCAGCGCCGGGCTGCGGCCCGGGTTCCCCGCCCCGCTCTGCACCGTGGGATCGTCCAGCGGAGTGCGGGGCGGGTACTGTTCGCGCCGAATCACGGCCAGCAACGACCTGAAGTTGTCGGGCTGGGCCTCGTTGATCATGGGATGGTGCTGGGAACGGAAATACAGGTACCCGTACGAGGTGATCCCGATGCTCGCCACCGCCAGCGCCATCACGGCAAATCGGGCCACCTTCGCCATGCCGGCAAAGATCGCCGCGGCGACGAAACAGATTCCGCCCAGCGCGGTGAGCATGGTGCTGCCGAGCCCCATGCCGATGGTGAGAACCCAGGTCGCGGCCACCACCCAGGTCTCCGCCCACTCGCGCGCCCGGCGCACCGGGTCCGCAGCCGGGTCCTGCCGCAGCGTCGCCATCATGAACAGGATGACGCCAGGCCCCACCAGCAGGGTCAGCAGGTGATTGCCAATGGAAAGCCCGGCGATGTAGAGCATCAGCCAGAGCGTGCGCGGGGCCCGATCCAGGCCCCGCTGCCGGCGCCACACCATGGCGAGCCAGCAGATCGACGCCGACATGAAAGTGCCGACGGCGTACACTTCGGTCTCGTTGGAGTTCTGCCAGTTGGTAAACACGAAGGCCCCGCACACCGCCCCGGCCAGCGCGCCCCCCACCCGAAGAAACCTGGCCCGGCCGGCCGGAAGGTCGCTGGTGGCGCGGCCAAGGACCTCGTGGATCACCAGGAAGAAGAATCCCGCTGCAAGGGCGCTGAACGTCGCGCTCATGAGGTTGGTGCGGTAGGCGTACTCGCTGAACGGCATGATCTTGCCCCACATATGGCCCAGCAGCACAAAGAGCGGGGTGCCGGGCGGATGCGGGATGCCAAGGATCCGGGAGGCGGATATGAATTCGCCGGCGTCCCAGAACGTGACCGTGGGCGCCAGGCTCACCACGTATCCCAGCAATACCAACGCGAAGGCAAGCAGGGCAAGGAAATACGGCGGGCGTTCAGAATTGCCGGTGGTCATGAACCAGAGGGAGAGAGTTGGGGGTGAAACGTAATCAGGGACCCCGGAGTGCCGCAGCCAGCCGCAATGCCTCCCGCGCCATGGCAACATCGTGAACCCGGAACAAGAGCGCGCCGCGCTCATGAGCCAGCACACAGGCCGCTGCGGTTGCGCAATCTCGGGTCTCCACCGGCGCTCCGGCCGGCACGCCCAGAAAGCGTTTGCGGGACGGGCCGACCAGGAGGGGCCGCCCCAGTGCGACAAAAGCCGCCAGCTGATCCAGCACCATGAGGCTCTGCTCCGCCGTCTTGGCGAAGCCAAGCCCGGGGTCCAGCACAATGGCGTCAGCCTCGACTCCGGCGGTGCGCGCCCTGTCCAACGACCGGCTCAGCTCCCTGATGATGCGGCCCACCGGGTCGTCGCCATAGTCGCCCAGCTCGGTCCTGGCCATCTCCCCCACCCCGCCTCGCGAATGCATGACGACCAATCCGCCCCGGTGGCGGGAAACGACCGCGCCCATCGCCGCATCGAGCCGGAGCCCGGACACGTCGTTGATGATCGCCGCACCAGCATCGAGCGCGGCTTCGGCAACCTCGGCCTTGACCGTGTCCACCGAAATCGGAAAGCCTGGATGCTCACGCACCAGCGCCTTCAGCACCGGAATCACCCGCGCGATCTCCTGCTCCGCGCTCACCGGCTCTGCGCCGGGACGGGTGGATTCGCCACCGAGGTCAATGATGTCCGCGCCGGATTCGACCAGCCGGGCGGCATGGGCCAACGCAGCATCTACCGCGGTAAACCGGCCCCCATCACTGAAGCTGTCGGGCGTCACGTTGAGGATGCCGAGTATGATCGGATGGTCCAGCTTGATGGGATCCCGTGCCGTGCGCCACAGCTCGGGAGGCTCTGCTGGAAGTGACTGGCCGACAGCCGTTCCCAGCTCGACCAGCTCCGGCGGGAGGACCCAGGGGCGGGCAAAGACTCCCAGGCGGGAACGAGAACCGGCGAGGAGTACCCACCCCTCGCCGGTCAGCAGATCGAGCCCGAGTTGACGATTGTGGCGAACCAGCGCTTCAATCGTATCGGGCGCCAGCTCTTCCAGGAGAACGACCACCGGCTCCAGGCTCCCCGCCGCGGCGTCCGCCCTGACTTCATCCCATCCGTAGCGTATCAACACGTTGCGCACCGCCCGCGGCGAATGCGCCGCGAGACGCCGCGCGTTCACGCGCCGGAGGGTTCGGGCGGGGGAGTTCCCAGCACCGG
>JBDTTZ010000059.1:0-2494 GCA_040008015.1 Gemmatimonadota bacterium | reverse complement strand
GAATTGACATCGTGGGTTCCAGTGACCTGGTGGGTACGCCAAGCTCGATGACTGTTCCGGTCACGCTGGTGGCGCTGAACAAGTTGCGGGTGCACGTGCGGGGAGCGCCGGGACACGCGGTAACGATCTGGATCTCCTGCACCATCATCACACCGCCAAACCCGATTGACGTCCAGCCTGACCTCGGCGAGCGGCTGCCCAACGGCACCCTGCAGTTCGGGGTGGTGAGCGGCGAGGCTGGCCCCTACACCTGGTCCGTCAACGGGACCGACGGTGGCAACGCGACCTTCGGCACCATCGACGGCCTCGGCTTCTATACTGCGCCTTCGGCGGTTCCCTCCCCGGCCACGTTCGATGTCTGCGCCCGGGTCACCGCCAATCCTTCGAACTCCGATTGTTCCGACATGACGATCAGCCCGATCCCCACCGCGGGTGAGGACGTGGTCGTGTACAACGACATCAACATGTTGGACGACAATTCGATGCTGAACCCGAACAACATCACCATGTTCCATAACCTGATCACGTACACGGCCAGCGGCCCCCGGGCCAGCGGCACGGTCGTCGAGGTTGACGGTGGGCACGGGACTATCTGCGGTGTCGCCTTCTGCGGCGGGTCATTCTCCACCTTTGCCGCGCGGGTTGTCGCCGAAGGCTTGACGATGACGATTGACGCCAGCGGCGACCTCACCACCATTCCGTCGAACGTGAAGGTCCTGGTCCTGTACCTGCCCACGGTGTTCTACTCCACCGCGGAAATCAATGCGATGAAGGTGTTCGCGTCGCAGGGCGGCCGGATCATCTTCATCGGTGAGCATGCCGGCTTCTACGGCGGCGGCTTCCCGGCCCAGAACGACTTCCTGACCAGGATGGGCGCCCAGATGACCAACGTGGGCGACTTCATCGACTGCGGCTACAACACGCTGCCCGGCACTTCGTTGCGGACCCACCAGGTGACGACCGGAATGACCGACGTGACCATGGGGTGCTCGTCGCAGATCCTGCTGGGAACCAATGACTTCGCGCTGTACTACGATTCCAGTAACACGCTCATCCTGTCGGGCGTGGCGAAGATCAGCACGCTGCCCCTGCCGGCTCCGCTCCGTCCCTCGACGGCCCGAGTGTCCGGTATTCCGCGCGGCTGGGTTGCGACGGAAGATGCAATGGGGAATCCGCTGCGGTAACACGCGGTGGCAGGATAAAGAAGGGCGGGCTCGCGAGAGCCCGCCCTTTTTTTGTGGTCGGGCACGGATGCCCGACCTACCCTAGTGGTGAAATCCGACCGAGAGGGGGACCACGTCCCTCGGGTTCTCGTCGCCGAAGAGCAGCTTGCCCTCCTTGAACGATGCGCCCCGGAGCGATACCGCGAGCGCCTCGCCCAGCTCCTGCACCAGGTGCACTTCGATCTTGTCGCGCACTTCCTTGGGCAGGTCCTCGAGATCGGCCTCGTTGTCCTTGGGCAGCATCACCTTGGTGATACCGGCCCGGACCGCTCCCAGAACCTTCTCCTTTACTCCGCCGATCGGAAGCACCCGGCCCCGAAGGGTGATCTCACCGGTCATCGCGATGTCGTGCCGCACCGGCCGGCCGGACAGCACCGAGACCAGCGCCGACGCCATCGCCACGCCCGCGGAGGGTCCTTCTTTCGGAATCGCGCCGGCCGGGACGTGAATGTGGACGTCGCGGTCGAACATCTCATCCTTGATGTGCAGCCCCGCCGCGTGGGACCGGGCATAGGTCCATGCCGCCCGGGCCGACTCCTTCATGACCTCACCCAGCTGGCCGGTGAGTACCAGCTCGCCCTTGCCCCGCATGGTGGAGGCCTCGACGAACATGATATCGCCGCCGGTCGGCGTGTAATACATCCCGGTGGCCACGCCGACCTGGTCTTCCCGCGACGCTTCCTCGGGATGCACCCGGGGCCGGCCGAGCAGGTCGTCCACCTGGTCCTTGTCAACCACGATGTCCTGGACCTCTTCGGCCGCGATCTTCCGCGCCACCTTGCGAGCCAGCTTGCCCAGCTCCCGCTCCAGCTGCCGCACGCCGGCTTCGCGGGTGTAGCGGACAATCACCTCGGAAATCGCCTCGTCGGAGAGCTTCAGCTTCTCCGTAGTCACCCCGTTCTCCACGAACTGGCGGGGGACCAGGTAATTCTTGGCGATGTGCAGCTTCTCCCGCTCGGTGTAGCCGGAAAACTCCACGTTTTCCATCCGGTCCAGCAACGGCCCCGGGATGTTCTGGATGAAGTTCGCGGTGCAGATGAACAGCACCTCGGACAGGTCGAACGGGACACCAAGGTAGTGGTCGGTGAACGAATCGTTCTGCGCGGGGTCGAGCACCTCGAGCAGCGCGCTCGCCGGATCGCCCTGGAAGGAGACCCCCAGCTTGTCAACCTCGTCCAGCAGGAAGACCGGATTCTTGGTGCCTGCCTGCTTCATTCCGGCGATGATGCGGCCCGGCATGGCGCCGACATAGGTACGCCGGTGGCCCCGGA
>JBDTTZ010000058.1:0-3330 GCA_040008015.1 Gemmatimonadota bacterium | reverse complement strand
GTCGGGTACTTGTTCACACCCGCCTGCGCCCACCGGATCAACCTGGTGGTGTCGGGACTCTCGGTGGGCTGGGCCGCAAAGACCGTGATCTTGGTGAAAAAAGTACTGTCCGCCTTGGTCGAATCGATCGAGTACAGCTTCTCCAGCGCGTCCACCGCGCACTTGTAGTTGTCCTCGAAGACGCAGACGTTGCTCAGCAGGTCGTAGAGATCAGGATTGAATTCGTCGGCCGCCAGGGCCTCTTCCACGGCCTGGCGGGCGGCGTCGGTCCGGCCGACCCGCAAGAAGTAATTGAGAGCTTCCTTGCGCAGGTCTTCGTTGGACGGGGCCGCTTTCAGCATGGCCTTGTAGTCGTCAACCACCTTGGCGGTGTCGTTCTTGGCCTCGTGGTGCTGGGCCAGCAACGCCAGGGCCTGAAGGCTCTGGGGATCGCTTTCGCTTGCCCTGGTCAGCAGCGCAGCAATGGAGTCGCTCGGCGCATTCGCGTCCTTGGCCAGAAGCGCCATGCACAAATAGCCCAGCCCGCTCCGGGGCGAGGTAGCGAGCGCGTGCCGGCCCGCCTGGTCCGCTTTCTTGGGATCGGTGGTGCGCTGATCTACGCAGGCCTTGGCGTCTTTCGACGCCTTCACCGCGGATTGGAGCTGATCGGCCACCGAAGCCCCGAGCGCTTCGGAAGTCTGCCCATCGCCCTGGGTTACCACTACGACGGTACCCGCGTCATCGTTCAGCCCGGCAAGCCGGGCGGTGACGACGACCTTGCCTGCCGAGGTTCGGGCCATCGTGGAGCTCAGCAGCACCCGGGCGTTGACCGCGACCGCGAACTGCCGCTGCACCGGCAACGTCAGGATGGCGTCCTTGGGGTACTGATACTCGATCAGCGCCGAGTTCATCTGATCCCGGGTCATCACGTTAAATAACCCGTTCGCAACCCGGTCCATCCGGGCCCGCACCGCGGCGCCAATCTGGACTGAAGCGGCAGAATCCGCGCTCCGGAACACGTAGGGATTGGAAACCATCAGTCGCGTCAGGGGAACGGACGGCACGGTACCAATCCGGCCGCCGGTCGGGATTTGCGCCGACAAAGGAGCCGCGACCAGGCCGGCGACTACCCCCAGGGCCAACGGAAACAAACGCATTACTTTCGACCTCCGAAAACGAGAGAAAGGAAGCCCGGTCCAGCTTTGAATCGGTCCACACCACGACGATGGGCGAAGAGGGATTTGAACCCCCGACATCCTGCGTGTAAGGCAGGCGCTCTGAACCGCTGAGCTATTCGCCCGGGGATGATCCCTGTTTTGACCGCGATCCTCGTTACAGCGCGATGCCGAGGGGGAACAGGACGCAATAGCCAAGCACAAGGAGTGCAGCCGCAACCGTTGTGCCGCCGTTGTGCAGCAGTACGTAGCCCAGCGCCAGCGAAAGGACCGCTGCGGTGAGCAGAATGTAGTTCCGGGCCCCCAGGAAGGGCCGGGACCGACCGTCAGGTGCTTGATTGGCTGCCATAATACTGGACGTTAACGTCATAAAGTGGTTCAGGTCAAGGCTCTAGGGGCCATGCGTCGCCTGGGGATGACACCCCTGGAGACAGTTCCTTGCCAGCACATATATAAGGATAGCGGCCATCTCTGCGAGGCCGGACCTCACAATTCGGGATCCGAGGTTTCGTCGGGGATGATCCAACCCTCATCCAATGCACGCCGGCGGGGACGGTCGGCCCGGCGTCGAAGCCACCAGACGATTCCAACCGCCAGGCTGACAACCACCCAGAATCCACCCGCGCTCAACCAGACTGCCAGGTTGTAACGACGGCGCATGGTGCGGGCCCAGTCCCTCTCAAACACCGTCAGCGGCAGCCCGGTCGCGGCGGCCACCGAGGCCTCAAAACTGGAACCGGACTGCAGCTGGGTCATCAGCAGATCCAGGTTGCCCTGGGGATTCCGCCGGGCCAACTCCAGCACCGCCGACATCGCAAGAGTGTAGGCTTTCTCGGCGGAAGCGCTGTTGCCGCGGAGGTCGCCATCGAGCTCACGAAAATCCGGGAGGTCGCCGCGCAGGGCGATCCAGCTCAACCGGAGCGCATCCATCCGGTCCCACTCTCCGGCCGCAAACGAAGCGTATCCCTCGTCGAACCAGAGCGGCACTCGAACCCGCACGGCGTCGTGCAGGGCCAGGTGCGCCAGCTCGTGACGCAGGGTCTGGCGAAGGTCACCGTTATCGGCGCGGAGGATAATCGTTCGGCTCGAGGGAAATGCCAGTCCGGCGCCCCAGGCGGGAGCCCGGCCCGAAGTCATCCGCCCCATGGCCGCCGAGTCGGGTACCAGGATCAATCGGAGCCGCCCGGGCGCACGGCGGCCCAGACCGGGCCATTCCATCGGCCGATCGGCCATTTCACCCAAACCAGCCGCGAGCCTGGCTTGGGCCGGCCAGGTCATCACGCTGACCGCACCGACTTGGATGATGGACGGGACGGAGTCCTGGCCAGGTGCCGGAGCGGAAAACCGCAGGACCAGGCCGAGGACCAGGGTTCCGATCCGGCGGCCGGACCCGAGACTCAGGCGGGAGCGGCCGGGCGGGGCGGCTCGCCGCCGCCCGCGGTGAGGTCCAGCATTTCCTTGCAGCGTTTACCCCAGGGATTGAAGCGATTGGCCTTGTATCCGTCACCCCAGATCTGTCCCGCCCCTTCGCGGTCATCGGCAAACCAGAGCGCGCGACCCAGCTCGTAGTACGCTTCAATCAGGTTGGGACCGAGCTGCAGGGTCTTCCGGAAAAAGGACTGGGCATCCTCGAACATCTCGCGCTCGAGGTACACGAGGCCCAGGTAGAAATGGGCGTACAGCGTGGCCTTGCGATCGTTGTCCAGCCGAATGGCCTTCGACAGGTGCTCGATGGCCTCGCCGAAGATCCGTTTCTTGAGACAGATGTAGCCGACGTTGATCCGGGCCAGTGAATTCGCCGGCTCCCGCATCAACACCTTGGAAAATGTGCTGAGTGCATCGTCATACTCTTCGTGAAGCATCTGGGCCCAGCCCAGCAGCGATTGGGCCTGCACGTCGCCGGGAGAGAGCGTGAGCGCCTTGGTAAGCGCGTGAATGGCGCCGGCGTAATCGCCCAGCGAAATCAGGCTCCAGCCTTTTTCGATGAAGGTGCTCGCGCCCAGGTGATCGGCGTGGATCATGGGGCGGGCGCCGGTAAACTGGGGCGCCTGCGCAGTATCGGCATCCACTGTGCCCTGCTTGTAGCGCTCGACCAGGGCCCGGATGTCCTCCTTGAGCTGCGTCAGATCGCTGAGGGCGCTATCGACCTGCTTGAAGTAGGAGATGATCTCCCGCT
>JBDTTZ010000057.1:0-6426 GCA_040008015.1 Gemmatimonadota bacterium | reverse complement strand
TGCCCGTGCATGGTCAGGGCACCGAGGACTCGGAAGCCGCCCTGAATCGGCGTGACGGTTTTCGAGACGAACGTGATCTCGGGGAACGAATCCACGTGCATCACGTCGCCGCGCATGGATTCGGTGACCTTCCGGATTTCTTCGGTATCCGGCGGCGTGAGGACTTCGAGGCTCCGGGTGGCGACCGTAATAGCCAGGTGGGACCGGGACGGGTCCCCGGGAAAATAGACCACCGTGCCGCTGAACTGCCGAGCGCGTATCTGATGCTTGTGCCCCGCAAAGCTGAGCAGCCCGGACTTGCCGGTGTTCACGTCCAGCCGGGATAGCGGAGTGAGCTGATAGACGGCGGAATCGGCCTGGGCGCGGACCGGGCCCGCCAGCAGCGCGACGCTTGCGGCGATCAGGATGGGCAGGCGTGTGGTTGTCATGGTGAGAAAGATAATCGAAAAAAGTCAAAGCATGAAAGCAAGTACTTGCGGTTACGTTCTTTTACATGCAGTTAATTGCTTATGAAAGAGAATAGCAACCGAAGTGCTGGACGATGGCTGCTTGCGGCCACCATCCTTGGCTCCAGCATGGTCTTCATTGATGGCACGGCCGTCAATGTGGCACTGCCGGCGCTGCAGAAGAGCCTCGATGCCTCGATCAGCGAGGTGCAGTGGGTGGTGGAGGCCTACATCCTCACCCTCTCGGCACTCATGCTGGTGGGCGGTGCGCTGGGCGATCGCTACGGCCGGCGGCTGGTCTTCAGTATCGGGATCGCCTCCTTCGCGGGAGCCTCGGCTTGGTGCGGTCTGGCGCCCAACGCCATCCAGCTCATCCTCGCGCGCGGGGTCCAGGGAATCGCCGCGGCACTACTGGTTCCCGGCAGCCTGGCGCTCATCACCGGGTTCTTTCCGGCAGCCGATCGCGGCAAGGCCATCGGCACCTGGGCCGCCGCCAGCGCGATGACCGGCGTTGCAGGTCCGGCCCTGGGCGGCTGGCTGGTGGATGCGGGATCCTGGCGCGCCATTTTCGTCATCAACCTGCCGCTCGCCGCGATCGCGCTGGGGATTCTCCTGCTGAAAGTGCCGCGGGACACTCCAGCCAGGTCCGCGGGACCACTCGACTGGCCCGGCGGACTGCTGGCGACCTTTGGCTTGGGTGGCGTCGTCCTCGGCTTCATCGAGTCGGAGCGGCTGGGTATCGGCAACCCGCTGGTCCTCGGCTTCCTGGCGGCCGGCGTGCTGTTCCTGGCGGGCTGGGTGGTGCAGGAGCGCCGGGCCGCCGTGCCGCTTCTTCCCCTCGAGTTGTTCCGCTCCGGGACGTTCGCCGGAGCCAACCTGTTCACCCTTTTCCTGTACGCCGCGATCTCTGGAACGCTGTTTTTCCTTCCGATGAATCTGGTGCAAATCCGCGGCTACTCCGCTACCCAGGCCGGGCTGGCGCTGCTCCCGTTGATCGCGATTATCTCGTTGTTGTCGCGCTGGGTGGGCGGCCTCATGAATCGCACCGGAGCCCGCTGGCTGATGATCGGGGGCGCAGCCGTGGCGGCGATCGGCTACGGGCTCTTCGCTTTGCCCGGAATGCAAGGGACATACTGGACGACGTTTTTCCCCGCTCTCGTCATGCTGGGCCTCGGGATGGCGTTCTGTGTCGCTCCGCTCACGACGGTCGCGATGACCTCGGCGCCGAGCGAGCGGGCGGGGATTGCCTCGGGGATCAACAATGCCGTCTCCCGGGTGGCGGGCCTGCTGGCGATCGCCTGCCTGGGCGCGCTGTTCGTGTGGTGCTTTCGGCAGCGGCTGTCGGCTCAACTCGACGCGCTCCAGCTGGATCCGGCGCTGCGTCACGCTGTGGAGTCGGAAACCGGCAATCTCGCGGCCATGAAGATTCCCCCCGGCGCGGACTCGGCGACCGCCGCCGGGTTGACGGCGGCGATCAGGGATTCGTTCGTGAGCGGCTTTCGCCTGGTATCGCGGGTATCGGCAGGACTGGCACTACTCTCGGCGCTTACGGCGTGGGCGACGATACGACCGGGGCGCCCTCGATCTTGATATTGCGCCACTTCTCCTGGCGGAACCGCAGCACCGAGAGGACGCAGCGGGTGGCGTGGCCCACCGGGATCGCCAGCCAGATCACCATGGGCGTGAGGCGGCCGGCGGCCTGGAAGGCGAAGCAGATCCCGATCGGCACCAGGACCTGCGAAACCAGCGAGATATAGAAGGGACTCTTGGTGTCGCCGGTTCCCTGGAGCCCGCCGGTGTAGGCCAGCGCCACGGTAATGAAGAGTCCCGAAACGCTGAGCACGCGAAGCAGCTGCACGCCGAGCCGGACCACTTCGGGGTCCGTCATGCCGAAGGCGGCCAGTAATTGTGCTGGAATGGCCACGAACAGCAGCCCGAAGGCCGCCGCGAGGGAAAGCCCGATGCCGGCCGCGATCGGCAGCGCCTTCGCGGTGCGATCGGGTCGGCCTGCGCCCAGGTTCTGACCCGCCACCGCCGCGGTCGCTCCCATGATTCCTACCGAGGTCCAGGTCACGAAGGAGAACAGCTCGGTATAGCCAATCGCGTACGCGGCCTGGGCCTGCCCGCTCTCCGGCATCGATCCAATGAATCGCAGCAGCAGCACCCCGCCGATGTTCATGACCACACCCTGGAATCCGGATGGCAGGCCGAACTTGAAGAGTTGGCGGATGATGACCCAGTCGGGTTTCCAGCCCATCCCGCGGTGCCAGTGTACCGGCAACCGTCCGGAGCGGAGCAGGTATACCGAAACCAGGGTGACGATCAATCCGGCGATCGACATGCCGGTCGCCGCGCCCGCGGTTCCCATTTTGGGGAAGGGTCCTGCGCCGGTAATCAGGACGATGTTGAAGCCGATGTTGAGAATCGTGAGCAGAATGCCCAGCATGAGCGGGGTCCGGGCATCGCCCGCCGAGCGCAGTGCGCCCCCCATCATGAAGAACATCAGCATGCCGAAGCTGCCGAGGAACATGATGCGGATATAGGGCAGCGCCTCGGTCTTGACGGCGGGAGCGGCATGCACGATGTCCAGCAGGTAGGGCGCGAGGAAGTATCCCACCGGCGCCAGGATCAGGACCGACAATCCCATCGCGGCCAGGAATGCCTGGTACACCGTGCGGTTCACCTGCTCCTGGTCACCGGCGCCCGCGAACCGCGATACCAGCACCCCCATCCCGGTGAACAACGAGCTGATGAAGACCATGACGACCAGGAAGATCTGGAAGGAGACGCCGATCGCGGCGTTTCCCGAGTAGCCCACGAAGTGACCCACCAGCGCGTGATCCACCACGCCCTGGGCTCCGCCGATGATGTTCTGCAGCATGGTCGGCCAGGCGAGCTTCCAGACCGCCCTGGGGAGCGGCCCTTCCACGATGGAGCGATCGAGCTTTCGAGTGGGTCTGGTTGCTGTCATGACCGAAAGTAACTGAACGGAACTGAAAGGAACTGCAAGTAACCGAAGGTAACTGCCGCGGCACTCGCTTTCGTTCTCTTCGGTCTCATCTGTGTCCTTTCAGTCCCTTGCAGCTACTTGCACTTACTTTCTGTTACTTGCCGTTTCTTTCAGTTACTTCCCAGCACAATCAGTAGGACCGCGGCAAGCGCAGCCGCGACTCCCGTCACCTGCCAACCGCCGAGCCGTTCCTTGAGGACAACCCGCGCCAGCAGCACCGTGCTCGCGGGATAAAGAGACGACAGCGTCACCACGATACTGAGCGGACCGATCCGGGTCGCCAGCACGTACAGCGCGTTGGCGGCCATGTCGAGAACCCCGGCAACAATAACCAGCTTGAGCACCGGCCCGGGAATCCGTAGGGATTTTCCGGCGCCGATGGCGATCGCGGCAAAGAGGGAAACCGAGACCAGGCGGGCAGCCAGGAGGGGCCACATCCCGGCGTTGGAGCCACTCTGGGCAAAGGTGATGAAGAAGAACCCGATGGCGACGCCTGAGGCCAGCGCCGTGCCCACACCGACGTGGCGGCCGCGGGTCGAAACCTGAGCGCCATCAATGGAGACGGTTGCCGGCTGCTTGCTGACCAGGACGATGGAAACCACTCCCAGTCCGATCCCCCAGAGCGCCAGCGGCAGGGGCCGTTCCCCGCGCAGCAGCGCGTACACCACGGGGATCGCCACCGCGCACACGGCGGTCACCGGCGCCACCACCGACATGGTGCCGATTGCCAATGCGCGGTACAGGAGCGCGACCCCGACGCCACCGGTGAGGCCGGCCGCGGCGCCCCAGAGGAAATCGGTGCGGGTAGGGGATGCGTGTGGGAGAAGGGGAAGCAGGAGAAGGAGCACGATCAACCCGCTGGCCTGGGACAGCACCACGACCGGGATGATACTGGCCCGCCGGGTGGTAAGTCCGCCGGTGAAATCCCCGGCGCCATAGAATACCGCCGAGCCCAAGGCGAGGACGAAGCCGAGCGTCATGATGCCTTGCGGCAGCGTTCCAGCAGGCGAGTATCCCCCAGCCGCTCGACCCACGCCGGGAAAGCGCCGGTCGGCCCCGTCCAGCGCAGCTCGTCCACATCGCCAAAGAGCGGCGCATCGGTGCGCAGCGTCGCCAGGTTCTTGAAGAGGAGCGCCCTTTCTCGTTTGTCTCCCAGGACGGTAGCCGGGAAGTCCTCGATGGGGCCGTACTGGTTGAGCAGCCGGGCCGCGGTGACTGCACCGATCCCCGCGATGCCCGGATAGCCATCCGCCGCGTCGCCCACCAGGGCGAGGTAGTCGGGGATCAAGCCAGGCTCGACCCCGAACTTGGCGCGTACCCCGTCTGCGTTGAAGATCTTCTGGGCTCGTCGGTCCACCTGCACGATGCGGTCTCCCTGGACGCACTGTGCGAGGTCCTTGTCGGGCGTCCAGATCGAGACCTTCTCTACGGTGGCGTCGCGAGCAGCCAGGTACGCTGCTGAGGCCAGCCCGTCGTCCGCTTCCAGCTCGACCATGGGCCACACGGCAACGCCCATGGCGGCCAGCGCTTCCTCGAGCGGATGAAACTGGGCCCAGAGTGCGCGTTCGATCCCGGCCCCGGTCTTGTACCCGGGCCACAGCTCGTTGCGAAAGGACTCGATGACGTGATCGGTCGCGACGCCAAGGTGGGTGCCGCCCTGCTCGATCGTCTGCAACACGGTATGCAGCACGCCAATGACGGCGCCGAACGGCGCATCCTTCCCCTTGTTGAACCGCCGGAGACCGTAGAAATGACGGAAGAGCTCGTAGGTGCCGTCCAGCAGATGGACGATCATGTCTTTCCGCAGCCGGCGGCGCGCTCCAGGAGCAGGGTGCGCTCGCGGGTGTTCCGGGTGAGCGAGGCCGCGCGCTCGAACTCCCGGCGGGCTTCGTGAAAACGCCCCAGCCGCGCGAGCAGGTCGCCGTGAACGGCGGGAAGGAGGTGGCCGGCGGCGGGGCCGTACATCATGGCCAGCGCGACCGCGCGATTCAGCTCCACCACGGGCGAGGGCATCAGCTGGGCCAGCCCGTCGTACAGCGCCACGATGCGGGTCCAATCGGTCGCTTCCGGGGTGAGGGCCCGGGCGTGACAGGCGGCGATCGCCGCCTGGAGCGTGTACGGGCCGAGCGTTCCGCCCAGTGCCTCCGCCCGCGCCAGCGCCGTGAGTCCCCGCCGGATCAGCAGCTGGTCCCACTTCGAGCGATCCTGGTCGAACAACAGGACCGGCTCTCCCGCCGGGCCGACTCGTGCGGTCGCGCGCGAGGCCTGTATTTCCATCAGGGCGGCAAGACCGTGCGCCTCCGGCTCGTCCGGAACCAGCTCGGCCAGGATTCGGCCCAGCCTGAGCGCGTCATCGCAAAGCAGCGGACGCAGCCAATCGTCCCCCGCGGTAGCCGAGTAGCCTTCGTTGAAGACGAGGTAGACCACCTCGAGCACCGAAGCCAGTCGAACACCCAGCTCCGCTCCCCTTGGCACTTTGAACGGCACCCGTGCCTCAGCCAGGGTCCGCTTGGCCCTCACGATCCGCTGGGCGATGGTTGGCGTCGTGACCAGGAAGGCCCGGGCGATCTCCTCAGTGGTAAGACCGCCGAGCAGGCGAAGGGTGAGAGCGACCCGTGCCTCGGTGGAGAGCACCGGGTGGCAGGATATGAACATGAGGCCCAGCAGGTCGTCGCCGATCTGGTCGTCGAGCTTCGCGCCGAGGTCTCCCGTCGCCTCCTGCTTGGCCTCGAGCGAATGAACCAGCTGCTCGTGCTTCCGGTCGAGCATCTTGTCGCGCCGGAACAGGTCGATCGCGCGATGCTTCGCGGCGGTCATGAGCCAGGCGCCCGGGTTCCTGGGAACGCCCGACTCGGGCCACTGCTCCAGCGCGGCGACCAGGGCGTCCTGGGTGAGGTCCTCGGCCAGGCCGACATCACCCACCATCCGGGTGAGGCCGGCGATGACCCGGGCCGACTCGATCCGCCAGAC
>JBDTTZ010000056.1:0-2994 GCA_040008015.1 Gemmatimonadota bacterium | reverse complement strand
CCTGGACCGGCTTCCCTCTTTCACCAAGCGGATGCGCTGGTTCCTGGAGAACCGGAGGGACCTGGGCGGGCAGATCTCCTACATGGAGTCCCTGGTGCAGGACGGGCATGAGCATCGCCTGCTCGCTATTCCGTCACGGGCGCGGCTGGAACGGGTGCTCCGCTACGTGCTCGATGAGAAGGAGTTCCTGTCGCCCTATGGAGTGCGCTCACTGTCGGCCATCCATCGGGATCATCCCTACCGAATTCAGGTCAAGGGCGCTGACTACGAGGTGGAGTACGCGCCCGGCGAAGCCACGACTCCACTTTTTGGTGGAAACTCCAACTGGCGCGGTCCGGTCTGGTTCCCGCCGAACTACCTGCTGGCCGAATCCCTCGAGCGCTATCACCACTTTTACGGGGGTGAGTTCACCGTGGAGTGCCCGGTGGGTTCGGGCCGGCGCATGAACCTGGGCGAGGTAGCGCAGGAGCTGAATCGGCGGTTAGCCGGTCTTTTCCTTCCGGACGCTCAGGGTAACCGTCCCAGTCACGGCGGCGAGCGGCGGTACGCCGAGGACCCGCACTGGAAAGACCTGGTTCAGTTCTATGAGTATTTCCATGGAGACAACGGGCGGGGGATGGGCGCCAACCATCAGACCGGGTGGACGGCCCTCGCCGCCCGGTGCATCGAGGACATGGTGCGGGGCCGGATCAGCGGCGGGCACACCACGGAGCTGCCGACGTCCCTCTAGCTTCGCCGAGGGGTGTCATCCCGAGCGTACGCGAGGGATCTCAAAGGCAGCCGGAAAGAAGAAATGACAGCACAAGCAATACACGCTCCTTGGCGTCTTAGCCCCTTTGCGCTGAAAGCGGCACTATCTTCCACCCATGCAGAGCCTCTGGAACGACCGGGACGCAGCATCCTGCCATAACGATTCCCTCGCCCTTCGCGCCTACACCTCCCGGCTCCTCGGCCAGGAGCCTTCCCTGGTCCTCCACGGCGGCGGTAACACCTCGGTCAAGGCTTCGCTGAAAGATCTTTTCGGCGAATCGGTGCCGGTCCTGCTGGTGAAGGGCAGCGGCTGGGATCTCGCGACCATCACCGAGGCCGGTTTTGCCCCGGTGCGACTCGATGTTCTGCAACGCATGGCCGAGCTTCCGACGCTCACCGACACCGACATGGTCAAGGCGCAGCGGGCCGCGATGCTGGATCCCGGCGCACCGACGCCGTCCGTCGAGGCCATTCTTCACGCCATCATCCCCTTCGCCTGGGTGGATCACACCCACGCCGATGCCGTTGTCACGGTCACCAACACTCCGGACGGAGAGCGGCGGGCTCGCGAGATCTACGGCGACCGGGTGCTGATTGTTCCCTACGTGATGCCCGGCTTCATCCTGGCCAGGGAGGTCTACGAGATGACTCGCCAGACCGACTGGCGGTCCATTGATGGCCTGGTCCTGCTGAATCACGGGGTATTCACCTTTGGCGATGATGCCCGCTCCAGCTACGAGAAGATGATCACGCTGGTGGGCAAAGCCGAGGAGTACCTGTCGGCCAACGCCAGGAAGAAGGGTGACGCAAAGCCCCGGGCGGTGAAGCCCGGCGCGATGGCCCAGCTCGCTTGGCTGCGCAAAGCCGTATCGGCCGCCCGCGGTTCAGCGATGGTTGCGCGGCTGGACCAGGGCGGGGAAGCGCTGGAGTTCGCCAGTCTCCCCGCGGTGGCCGACCTCGCGAGTCGCGGACCCCTGACACCCGACCATGTCATCCGGACCAAGCCCAGGGGCATGTTCGTCGGTCCCGATGCGACAGTGTCGGTGCAGGAGTACCGCGCTAGGTACGAGGAGTATTTCGCCCGCCATCGCACTCCTGGTCTCTCCCAGCTCGATCCGGCGCCCCGGTGGGCGGTCCTGCCTGGCGCAGGTACCGCGACGTTTGGCGCCACCGCCGCCGAGGCTGATATTGCGGCCGACATCATTCGTCACACCCGGCGCGCGATCCAGGCCGCCGAAGCCCTCGGCGGATGGAAGCCGCTCGGGGAAGCCGAATTGTTCGAAGTTGAATACTGGGAGCTGGAGCAGGCCAAGCTCAAGAAATCAGGAGGCCGGCCGGCGTTCCAGGGCAAGATCGCGGTGGTAACCGGTGCGGCGAGCGGAATCGGCAAGGCCGTGGCCGAGGCGCTGCACTCCGCCGGCGCCTCGGTGCTGGGACTCGACATCAATCCGGCTATCGAGACTTTGTTCACGAAACCCGGGCTGGCCGGGCAGGCCTGTGATGTCACCGACCAGGCGGCCGTGGCCGGCGCGGTGGAAAAGGCGGTCGGATGTTTCGGTGGGCTCGACTTACTGGTCAGCAACGCCGGACTCTTTACGCCGAGTGCGTTCCTGGCAGATCTGGACGAGGCGACGTGGCAGAACAGCCTGGATCTCAATCTGAGCAGCCACCGCTACCTTCTCCAGGCGGCGACGCCGTACCTGAAGCTGGGCATCGAGCCGGCCGTGCTGATCATCGGCTCCAAGAATGTTCCCGCACCCGGGCCCGGCGCGGGTGCCTACTCCATTGCCAAGGCCGGCCTCACCCAGCTCGCCCGGGTGGCCGCGCTCGAGCTGGCCGGCGATGGTATCCGGGTGAACGTGATGCACCCCCACGCGGTCTTCGATACCGGGGCCTGGACGCCGGAAGTATTGGAACAGCGGGCCAGGAGCTATGGTGTCTCGGTGGAAGAGTACAAGGCAAAAAACCTGCTCAAGGCCGAAGTGACCTCCGCGGATGTTGCCGCGCTGGCGCTGGCCATGCTCGGTGCTCCCTTCGCGAAGACCACGGGGGCCCAGGTCCCAATCGACGGCGGTAACGACAGGGTGATTTGATGGCCTCTGACAAGTCCCGCGGTGTCGCGCTCGCACTCGCCATCGTGCTCGGCGTCTTCGGCGCTCACCGGTTCTACGCCGGCAAAGTGGGCACCGGCCTGCTCCAGCTTGGCACGCTCGGAGGCCTGGGGATCTGGTACCTGTACGATGT
>JBDTTZ010000055.1:0-3010 GCA_040008015.1 Gemmatimonadota bacterium | reverse complement strand
CGCCATGAGCGACATGGAAGCGATGATCTTTCACTTCAAGCAGGTGATGGAAGGGGTCAAGGCGCCGATCGGCGAGGCCTACATGGGGATCGAGAACCCCAAGGGCGAGCTGGGCTACTACTTCGTCTCCGACGGCACCGCCAAGCCGGTGCGCTGGAGAATCCGCCCGCCGGCGTTCATCAACCTGGCCTGTCTGCCGCGGCTCTGCGAGGGCGCGTTGCTCTCCGACGTCATCGCCATCAATGCCAGCATCGACATCGTGATGGGAGAAGTCGACCGATGACCGACAAATCCGCGCTGACCGGCACCATCGCTGGCGCCGGCCATCACGACGATGCCGACTATAAGCCGGTCTTCGTGGAAGCCACCCGGGACCAGCTGGAAAAGATGGGCGGCAACTATCCCACCCGGCAGGCGCTGCTGTTGCCGGCTCTGTGGATGGTCCAGGAGGCCCGGGGCTGGATCTCCGAGCCCGCCATCGCCGAGGTGGCCGAGATGCTGGGACTGACGCCGGCCCAGGTGAAGGGCGTGGTGACGTTCTACACCATGTATCACACCCACCCGGTCGGTCGCCACTTCATCCAGGTCTGCACCACCAGCCCCTGCAATCTCTGCGGCGCCGAAGCGGTGATGAAGTCCATCCTCAAGGAAACCGGGTGCGGCGAGCTCGGCGTCACCAGCTCCGATGGCCGTTTCACCGTGATCGAGGTCGAGTGCCTCGGCGCCTGCGGATTCCCCACGCCGATCATGATCAACGACGACTTCATCGAGAACGTCACGCCCGAGCGGGTACCCGGGATTCTTCAGAGGTACCAGTAATGGGCTTTCCCCACCCGAGTCACCCGAAGGAGACTGTCGTTCTCTCCAAATATTTTGGAGACGCCGCCGCCCGTACCTACGATGGCTGGGTGCAGAAGGGCGGATACCAGGCGCTGAAAAAGGCCCTCGGCATGACGCCGGAGGCGGTGATCGAAGAGGTCAAGGCGTCGGGACTGCGGGGCCGCGGCGGCGCCGGGTTTCCCACCGGCCTCAAGTGGTCATTCATGCCGAAGAACGATGGCAAGCCGCACTTCCTGGTCTGCAACGCGGACGAATCGGAGCCCGGCACCTTCAAGGACCGGGAGATCATGCGCTGGACCCCGCACGGCCTGATCGAAGGCTGCGCGATCGGCTGCCATGCCATCGCCGCCGAGCGCTGCTACATCTACATTCGCGGCGAGTTTACCGAGCCGTGGAAGGTGATGAACAAGGCGGTCGAGGAGGCGTACGCCAAGGGCACGCTGGGTGCCAACGCGATGGGCTCGGGCAAGCGGATCGACATCGTGCTGCACCGGGGCGCCGGCGCCTACATCTGCGGTGAAGAGACCGCGATGCTGAACTCGCTGGAAGGGAAGCGGGGGAACCCCCGCATCAAGCCGCCGTTCCCGGCCCAGTCCGGCGCGTTCGGCCTGCCGACCACGGTCAACAACGTCGAAACCCTCGCTGCGGTACCCCACATCCTGGTGCGCGGCGCCGAGTGGTACAAGGGTCTCTGCCTCAGCAATCCGAAGAGCACGGGGACCAAGCTGTTTTCGGTGTGCGGCCACATCCAGCGGCCGGGAAATTACGAGGTCACCATGGGCTTCCCCATGAAGGAGCTGATCTACGACATGGCGGGGGGGATGGCGCCGGGGCGAAAGCTCAAGGCGGTGATTCCCGGCGGCTCCTCGGTGCCGATCATGAACGCGGCGGAAACCGAAGACTGTCTCATGGATTATGAGGGCATCGTGGCCCGGGGCTCGATGCTCGGCTCGGCCGGGTTCATCGTGATGGACGACTCGACCGACATGGTGTACCAGGTGTACCGGCTGGCGCGGTTTTACGCCCACGAGTCCTGCGCCCAGTGCACCCAGTGCCGCGAAGGCACGGCGTGGACGGTCAAGATCCTGGAACGGATGCTGGCGGGGAAGGGCAAGCAGGAAGATCTCCAGCTGCTGCTCGACCTTTCCGAGCAGATGACCGGCAAGACCATCTGCGTACTCTCCGATTCCTGCGCAGCGCCGGTGGTGAGCGGGATCCAGAAGTTTCCCGAAGAGTTCGAGGCGTATGTCAAGGGGAGCAAGAATCCGGTGATGGCGGCCGTATGACGAACGTGCGGAGTGCAGGGTGCAGGGTGCAGAGGAAGCGGCGTACAGAGTGCCTGGTGCAGGGAAACCGCACAGCTACCCTGCACGCCGCACGCCGCACGTTTGTCACCCTGCACCCTGCACCCTGCACTCTGCACCCCGTACCAGGACGGAAATGAGCCAGGAACTGGTGAAGGTTACGATCGACGGCATGCAGATCGAGGTGCCCAAGGGCACGACGATCATCGAGGCCGCCAAGCAGGCGGGGATATTGGTACCCCACTACTGCTACCACCCCTCGCTGCCCTCGCCGGCGGTCTGCCGGATGTGCCTGGTCGAGGTGGAAAAGGCACCCAAGCTCGCGCCGGCCTGCGTGACCGCGGTCGCCGAGGGGCAGGTGGTGCACGTGCACAGCGAGGCGGCGAAAAAGGCGCGCGAAGGCGTGCTCGAGCTTTTACTGATCAACCACCCGCTCGATTGCCCGATCTGCGATCAGTCCGGTGAGTGCGAGCTCCAGGATTACGTGTTCCAGGAGGGCCGGGCGGGGACCCGCTACTCGGAATACGCCAAGCGCTACAGCCCGGTCGAGGACTTCGGGCCCGATGTGCTGTACGTGCCCAACCGCTGCATTCTCTGCACCCGCTGCGTCCGCTTCATGGAAGACGTCGCCCAGGACCCGGTGCTCAATGTCTCCGAGCGGGGCGACCGGGCCTTCATTGGGATCGATCCCGAGCACGAGCTGAACCACGCCTGGTCGGGCAACGTAGTGGATCTCTGCCCGGTGGGGTCGCTCATCAGCAAGGACTTCCTGCACAAGGCACGGGCCTGGGACCTCGACAAGACGGCCAGCATCTGCCCCGGCTGCAGCCAGGGCTGCAACATGATGATCGATACCCGCGACAACA
>JBDTTZ010000054.1:0-2036 GCA_040008015.1 Gemmatimonadota bacterium | reverse complement strand
GACCACGAGTACATCAGGAAGACCGCTGACCCCGCGGTAGCGGTCATCGGGATCACCGACTACGCACAGGGCGAGCTGGGCGACGTCGTGTTCGTGAACCTTCCCAGGGTCGGTGAGAAGTTCGCCGCCCAGGCGGTCTTCGGCACCATCGAGGCGGTCAAGGCCGTCTCCGACCTCTATTGCCCGGTGGCGGGCGAGGTAACCGAGGTCAATGGCAAGCTGGACGCCGCCCCCGACCTGGTAAACCGGGATCCCTATGGAGAAGGGTGGATGGTCAAGCTCAAGCTCGCCAACCCCGGCGACCTGAACGGCCTGCTCGCTCCCTCGGCGTACAAGACCCAGATCGGAGCCTAGGGGGAAGGGTCAGGATGAGGGAGAGTATGGGGTACTAGCCAGGGCAGTTAGTTTTCACCTATGCTCAAAGCCAGCACTCCGACTGCCCCTGAGGCTCCCGTCACCGCCCGGCCCACCTCTGCGGCCGCGATGCGGATGTTCGAGGACGACCGGTTCATTTCGCGCCACCTGGGCCCCCGTCCGGCGGACATCGCCGCGATGCTCAAGGTCCTGGGCTATCCCTCACTCGACGACCTGATTGACGCGATCGTCCCTCCCGACATCCGGCTGAAGCGTCCACTCGCACTCCCCGCCGCGCAGACTGAACGCCAGGCGCTGGACGAAATGCGCGCCCTGGCCGATCAGAACCAGGTCTTTCGTTCCTACCTGGGCCTCGGCTATTCCGACACGATCACTCCGCCGGTCATCCTCCGGAACATCTTCGAGAATCCGGGCTGGTACACCGCCTACACGCCTTATCAGGCGGAGATCGCGCAGGGCCGCCTCGAGGCGCTGCTCAACTTTCAGACCATGGTCTCCGACCTGACCGGCCTCGAAGTCGCCAACGCGTCGCTCCTGGACGAGGGCACCGCGGCGGCCGAGGCGATGCACCTGACCGAGGCGGTCACCGCATCGGCCGGACCTCACACGTACTTCATTGACCACAAGTGCCACCCGCAGACCATCGCGGTGGTGAAGACCCGGGCGGAAGCGCGGGGCGTCGAGACCATCGAAGGCTCGGCCGCGGAGTTTCAGTTCACCACCGGCGTGATCGGCGCGCTCATTCAGTACCCGGCGACCGATGGCGAGGTCCGGGATTGGCGCGGCTTCTGCGAGCGGGCCCATGCAGCGGGCGCGCTGGTCACCGTGGCGACCGATCTCCTGAGCCTGGTTCTCCTGGAACCCCCGGGCTCCTGGGGCGCCGACATCGCGGTCGGCAACAGCCAGCGCTTCGGCGTGCCGCTAGGCTTCGGCGGCCCCCATGCCGCGTTCTTCGCGACCCGCGACCAGTTCAAGCGGGTGCTCCCCGGCCGCATCATCGGGGTGTCGAAGGATCGGGCCGGGCGCCCGGCGCTCCGCATGGCGCTGCAGACCCGGGAGCAGCACATCCGGCGGGAAAAGGCGACCAGCAACGTCTGCACGGCGCAGGTACTGCTGGCGGTGATCGCGGGGATGTACGCCGTCTGGCACGGCCCCGAAGGACTTACCCGGATCGCCAGGCGGGTCCACGGCCTCGCCGGGGTTCTCGCCGAGTCGCTGCGGAGAATCGGGCTCACGATCGTCCATCAGAATTTCTTCGATACCGTCCTGGTGGAGACCGACGCCAAAATCCAGTCGAAGGTCCTGGCGCTCGCCAGCGAGCGGAAGATCAATCTCCGGGTCATCTCGCCCACCCGGATAAGCGTCGCGCTGGATGAAACGACGACTCCAGACAACGTGCGCGACCTGGTGCAGGTCTTCGCCGTCCGCAATACGCTGCCCTTCGACCCGATTACCTGCGCCACCGCGCTTCCCCCGGCGATTCCCGCCGGCCTGGCGCGCACGACGGAGTTTCTGACTCATCCCGTCTTCCACCGGCACCGCAGCGAAACCGAGATGTTGCGCTACCTCAAGATGCTGGAGGACCGCGACCTCTCCCTCACCTCCGCCATGATCCCGCTCGGCTCCTGCACCATGAAGCTGAACGCGACCTCGGAGATGAT
>JBDTTZ010000053.1:0-5128 GCA_040008015.1 Gemmatimonadota bacterium | reverse complement strand
ACGGGGCGATGACCTCGTCGCCCGGTTTCAGATCCAGCGCCATAAGCGGCAACAGAAGCGCATCGGTTCCGCTGGCGCAGGCGATGCCGTTCGGCGATTCACACACCTGGGCGACGGCGGACTCCAGCTGCGCCACCTCGGGACCCATGATGAAGCCCTGGCGCTCGATGACGGCCATCATGGCGGGAAGAACGGCTTCCTTGATTGATTGGTATTGGGCAACGAGATCGAGCAGCGGGACGTTCAATTCTCAGAGCCTCTATTTGTGTGGACACGAGCAGCGTATAGCAAATGGCTTATGGCAAAGCTCAACGTCGGCATCCCGGCACGAACCCCAGCCTTCTGGAGTCGCTGCCATATGCCATACGCTATATGCCATCTGGTATGTCCCATAAGCCCAAACAGCCAACAAACTTAGCCTTGTCAGGAAGGAAGATCAACGAGGCTGAGTTTACCGCCCTCTTCACGGTATCCGGCGCCGCAATCGGGGCACTTCCCCGCCCCTTTGCGGATCTCCAGCCGGATTCCGCATTGGCACATCCATCCTACCCGGCGGGCGGGCACTCCAACCATGAGTCCAAAGGCGGGAACATCGCTGGTGACCACGGCGCCGGCCCCGATAAAGGCGTACTCGCCCAGGGTCACGCCGCAGACGATGGTCGCGTTGGCGCCGATGCTGGAGCCCCGGCGCACCAGGGTCCGGCGGTATTCTGTTTTCCGGGAAACGTGGCTTCGGGGATTGAGCACATTGGTGAAGACACAGCTGGGCCCGCAGAAGACGTCGTCCTCCAGCTCCACGCCTTCATAGATCGAGACGTTGTTCTGGATCTTCACGTTGTTGCCGATCCGGGTGCCGGGCATGACGACCACGTTCTGGCCCAGGTTGCAGCGTTCGCCGATCACCGCGCCCGGCATGACGTGGGAAAAATGCCAGACCTTGGAGCCCTTGCCCACCTGGGCGCCATCGTCGACATAGCTCGACTCATGAACGAAAAAATCAGCCATCTCGACTCCTCACAATCGGTAAACTGTCACCACAAAGACACGAAGACACAAAGAACAACTTATGGTTTTCTCTGTGACTCGGTGTCTTTGTGGTAGCTGTTTCAGGATTCAATTGCCGGTAGATACTGACCGTCCTCATCCACCAGCTTGACCTCGGTTTCAAGCTCGACACCAAATTGATCTCGAATCCTCTCTCGGGCGTGATTAATCAACACTCGCACATCCGCGGCGGTTCCCGAACCCAGGTTCACGAAATAATTGGCATGCTTGGGTGACACCTGCACGCCGCCGATGGTATGTCCCTTCAATCCTGCCGCCTCGATCAGCTGCCCGGCGGTCATCAGCTTCCCGTTGGCGCCCGGGGGCCCCGCTTCGGGATTCTTGAACGTGCTGCCGCAGCAGGGCTGAGTGAACGGCGTCCCTTCCTGGCGCCACCGGAACAGGTGGTTCACCTCTTCGGTGAGCCGCTCCGACGATTCGGGCCGGAGCAGGACCTCCGTCTCCAGCACGACGCAGTGCTCCAGCCCGCTCCGCCGATAGCTGAAGGGGATCTCCTCCCGGGACAGGACCGCCAGGTCGCCTTCAGCCCTGGCGATCGTTACCGACTCGACCACGTCGCGCCACTCGGCGCCGTGACAGCCGGCGTTCATGTACACTCCGCCGCCCACGCTTCCCGGCACCCCCACCATGACATGCAGACCGGCCCATCCCGCCTCGGCCGTACGCCGAGCCGCCAGCGGCGCGGGAAGCCCGGCGCCGATTTTCCAGCGCGGCCCGTCGTTCTGAATACGGTCCATTCCCTTGCCGATCCGGATGACCAGCGCGTCGAGTCCTTCGTCCGGCAGCAGGATGTTGGAGCCCAGGCCCAGGACGAACCAGGGAACCCCGGCCTCGCCGCACGCTTCCAGCGCCAGGGCGACATCCGCCGGACTGGTGGCCATCAGCACCGTGGCCGGTCCGCCGATGCGATAGGTCGAGTAGCGTCCCAGCGGCTCGGCTTCCTTGACCGCACCCTGCACCCGGCTCCGGAGCGCCCTGGCGAAGCCGGAATCGCGAGCGCTCACCCGGCCACTTCCGTCAGGCTCTCCCGCGCCAGCGCATGCCATTCCTGGAGCGAGCAGACCGAGCGCACCCGGCTCTTGAGCGCGATGATGGCGTCGGACGCCGCGGAGGCGGCGGACAGCGTCGTGGTGTACGGCACCCGCTGCTGGAGCGCGGCCAGGCGGATCGAGTAGTCGTCCTGCTGGGTGAGCTTGCCCAACGGAGTATTGATCAGCAGGTGAATCCGACCGGAGACCATGAGGTCGATCGCGTTGGGCCGGCCTTCATACACCTTGAGCACCGGCTCCGCGGGAATCCCCCGCGACCGGAGATGCTTCGCGGTGCCCCGGGTCGCGTAGATCTTGAAGCCCATTTCGTGGAAACGGCGGGCGATCGGGGTGACCGTCGCCTTGTCATGGTCGTTCACGCTGACGAAGATCGCGCCTTCCAGCGGCAGCGACCCGTCGGCGCTGATCTGGGACTTGGCGAACGCCATCCCGAACGAGTCGGCGATACCCATCACTTCGCCGGTAGAGCGCATTTCGGGGCCGAGGACCAGGTCCCCGCCCTGGAGCTTATTGAACGGGAAGACCGCCTCCTTGACCGCGACGTAGGGTTGGAGCACGTCGTCGTGGAGGCCGAGCTCTTCAAGGGTCTTCCCCATCATGACTGCCGCGGATAACCCGGCCAGCTGCACACCCGTGGTCTTGGACACGAAGGGGACTGTTCGCGATCCCCGCGGATTTACCTCCAGCACGTACACCACGCCGTGCTTGATCGCGTATTGGACGTTGATCAGGCCGATCACGCCCAGCCGGATCGCAAAGGCGCGGGTGTATTCGCGCATCTGCTCCACCTGCTCGTCGGTAATCAGGTAGGGAGGCAGCACGCAGGCCGAATCGCCGGAGTGGATACCGGCGTCCTCGATGTGCTGCATGACGCCGCCGATGATGCAATGCTTGCCGTCGGCAATGGCGTCCACATCCGCTTCAAAAGCATCTTCCAGGAAGCTGTCGATCAGCACCGGATGGCCGGGGGCCACCCGAATGGCGCTGGCGAAGTAATCACGCAGGGATGGCTCGTCGTACACGATCCGCATGCCGCGGCCGCCCAGCACGTAGGAGGGTCGGACCAGCACCGGGTAACCGATCCGCCGGGCTACCGCGAGCGCGTCGTCCAGCGATTCGGCGGCACCGCTGGGCGGCTGGGCGACGCCCAGCTCCCGGGCCAGCGCCTCGAACCGGCCGCGGTCTTCGGCGAGGTCGATCGCGTCGGGCGTCGTCCCCAGGATCGGCACTCCGGCCTTTTCCAGTCCCCGGGCCAGCTTGAGCGGAGTCTGTCCTCCCAGCTGCACCACGACGCCGAACGGTTTCTCCACCGCCGCGATCTCCAGCACATCCTCCAGCGTCAGCGGCTCGAAGTACAGGGTGTCGGAGATGTCGTAGTCGGTGGAGACGGTCTCCGGATTCGAATTAACCATCACGGTGCGGTATCCCAGCTCCCGGAAGCCCATCACCGCCCGCACGCAGCAGTAGTCGAACTCCACGCCCTGGCCGATCCGGTTGGGGCCGCTCCCCAGGATGATGACCGTCTGGCGATCGCTTCTCGGCGCTTCGCTCTCGGTATCATAGGACGAGTACAGGTATGGTGTGGCGCTGGGAAACTCGCCGGCGCAGGTATCCACTGTCTTGTAGGCCGGCCGGATGCCGAGGGCATGGCGCTCGGCGCGAATCACGTCCTCGCTCTCTCCGATCAGGTCGCCCAGCTGCCGATCGGAAAATCCCAGGCGCTTCATCGCCAGCAAATCGTTTTCCGTCTTTCCGTTCTTCCGTCCTTCCGTCCACGCGATTTCCGCATCCACCAGTTCGCGCATCTGCGCCAGGAACCACGGATCGATGGACGACAGCTCGGCCACCTCTTCCACCGAGAGGCCGGCCAGGAAAGCGCGCTTGATCTGGTAGATCCGCTCCGGTGTCGGGGTGCGGAGTCCGGCGCGAAGCGTCTCGAGATCGCCGTCGGGGAGCCGGTCGTCGGCCAGGGTCTGGCCGATCGTCCACCCGGGGCGGTCGGTCTCCAGCCCGCGGAGTCCCTTCTGCAGCGCCTCCTTGAAGGTGCGCCCGATCGCCATGACCTCGCCCACCGATTTCATCTGGGTGGTGAGGCGGGGGCTGGCCGCCGGGAACTTCTCGAAGGCAAACCGGGGAATCTTGACGACGACGTAGTCCAGCACCGGCTCGAAGGAGGCCGGGGTAGTCTTCGTGATATCGTTGGGCAGCTCGTCCAGGGTGTACCCCACCGCGAGCTTGGTCCCGATCCGGGCGATGGGAAAGCCGGTCGCCTTGGAGGCGAGGGCGGAAGACCGGGAGACCCGCGGATTCATCTCGATCACCAGCTGGGTGCCGGTGACGGGATCCACGGCGAACTGGATGTTGCAGCCGCCCGCCGTCACGCCGACTTCACGGATGATCCGGATGGCCGCGTCCCGCATGGTCTGGTATTCCCGGTCGGTCAGGGTCATGCTGGGAGCCACCGTGATCGAATCGCCGGTGTGCACCCCCATGGGATCCAGGTTCTCGATCGAGCAGACGATGACCACGTTGTCGGCGCCGTCCCGCATGACCTCGAGCTCGAACTCCTTCCAGCCCAGCACGCTCTGCTCGATCAGCACCGACCCGACCGGCGACAGGTCGAGGCCCCGGCGAACCATCTCCTCGAACTCCTCGCGGTTGTAGGCGATGCCGCCCCCGGTGCCGCCCAGGGTGAACGATGGCCTGATGATGGCGGGATACGCGGTCCGCTCCACCACGGCCAGCGCCTCCTGGAGGTCGTGCACGGTGCGGCCCTGCGGCGTCGCCAGCCCCAGGCGATACATCGCCCTGGCGAATTCTTCCCGGTCCTCCGCGATCTGGATGGAGCGCGCGTTGGCGCCGATCAGCTCGACACCGAACCGCTTGAGGGTGCCGTCCTTCTCCAGCGCCATTGCTACGTTGAGCGCGGTCTGGCCGCCCATGGTCGGGAGCAGCGCGTCGGGCCGCTCCCGCTCGATGACCCGCGCCACCCACTCCGGAGTGACCGGCTCGAT
>JBDTTZ010000052.1:0-8870 GCA_040008015.1 Gemmatimonadota bacterium | reverse complement strand
AGGAGCATGTTATCGCCCCAGCAGTAGGCGGCACCACTGGAGGTCAGGCCGCAGGTATGGTGGCCACCGGTGGTAATCTCGACGAACGTCAGCCCGCCGCCCACCGCAACCGGGATTGAGCGATTCGTCCTGGTCCCGTCGCCCAGCTCGCCATCGTCGTTCGAGCCCCAGCAGAAGGCCGCGCCGGTGGAGGTAAGTCCGCAGGTGTGGCTGCCCCGCGCGCTCAGCTGAACGAAAGTCTTGCCACCGGCGACGGCAACCGGGGAGTTGCGCCCGATGGTGCTGGCATCGCCCAGCTCACCCTGGCTGTTGCTGCCCCAGCAGTAGGCCTTGCCGGCCGCGGTCAGGCCGCAAACGTGGGAGAAACCTCCGGTGAGCCCGGTGAACTGGAACCCGCTCACCGCCAGCGGAACCGGGCTGTTGGTGTTATTGCCCTGGCCGAGCTGGCCCAGGAGGTTGCTGCCCCAGCAGTAGGCCGTCCCGGACGTCGTAAGGGCACAGGTGTGCTTCCCGCCGGGATAGAGCTGGCTGAAGCTCACTCCGCCGGAAACCAGGATCGGCACCGAGCTGCTGGGAGAGATCACCCCGGTCCCCAGCTCGCCATCGGCATTGTAACCCCAGCAATAGGCGTCCCCGCCGGCCGTGAGCGAACAGGTGTGGGCAAAGCCGCCATCGAGCGCCGGGAAGGCAAGCGTGACCACCACGGTGATACTGGCGGTCCCGTCTATCCCTTCCGAGGTGGCGATGATCGAGGTGGTTCCCGCGGTGAGTCCGGCCACCAGGCCGTTCGCATCTACGGAAGCTACCGGAGGCGAGGAGCTGGTCCAGGTGACGTAACGGCCCACCAGGTTACCCCCCGCGGCATTCAGAGTGACGGCGGACATCTGCACGTCGAGCCCCGCGCCAATGGTCTGCGGCGACGGTGAAACGACCACCGAGGCTACGGCATCCATCTCAACCACAATGCTCGTCGACCCGGTCTTGCCCTCGCTGGTCGCAGTGATCGTGACCGGCCCGCTCGCGATGCCGGTGACGAGACCGGTCGAGGATACGCTGGCGATCGCTGAGTCCGAGCTGGACCAGGTGAAAGCCCTGCCGTTCAGCTGCGCGCCGTGGACGTCCCTTGCCGTGGCACTGAACTGGAGGGTCGAGCCCACCCCGAGGTGAGTCGCCGGGGCGCTGATCGTCACGGTTTCGACCGGAGGCAGAGTCACGCTCACAGTATCCGTCGCGCTCAGGTTTCCGCTGGTGGCGGTAATGAGGGCCGTGCCGGTCGTAATGCCGCTGACCATTCCGGACCCGTCAACACTGGCGACCGACGGAGTGAGGCTCGCCCAGGTAATGGTCTGTCCACTCAGCAGGTCACCCGCCACATCCCGGACCTGGGCCGAGAGCTGGAGGGTCTCGCCGGCCGCGACGGTGGAAGGATTGGGAGAAACCGTGATGGACGCCGGAGCGCCCGCGACCACGGTGATGAGCGCGCTTCCGGTCTTGCCTTCACTGATGGCCGTGATCGTTGCCTGTCCCATCGTCATGCCGGTCACGACGCCGTTGGGATCCACCTGCGCGACTCCCGGGGCCGAGCTGACCCAGGCGACGACCCGGCCGGAGAGAACGTGGTTGGCCGCATCGCGGGTCGTCGCGGTCAGCGAGGTGGTCGCGGCGACGCCTACCGATGCGCTATTCGGCGACACACTGACCGTGGCCACCGGAGTGGGATCCACGGTGATGGTCGCGGTGCCGCTCTTCCCTTCACTGCTCGCGGTAATCGTGGCCGATCCCGGGGACCCTGCGGTCACCAGGCCGGTCGGCGACACACTGACCGACGTCGGATTGCTGCTGAGCCAGGTTATCACCCGGCCGGTCAGCACGCCGCCGGCTGAATCCCGGGTAACGGCCGAAAGCTGAGATGAAGTTCCCGCACCCAGGGCCGCGGTGCCCGGCACGACTGTCACGCTGGCGACGGGAACCGGAATGATGGTGATGCTCGCGGAACCGCTGCGACCTTCACTTGACGCCGTGATCGTGACGGGCCCGGCAACCCTGGCGGTGACCAGTCCGGCCGCGGTGACCGTCGCCGCGTTGTCATCACTGCTGCGCCAGCGCACCGGCCGGCCGGTCAGCACGACCGAAGCGGAACTCATCAGGGAAACGGAAAGCTGAGCCGTCGTCCCCACCATCAATGTCGTGGCATCGGGAGATATCAGAACCGTGGCGACCGGATCCGGGCCATTGCCGGGGCCGGAGGAATCACCACCACAGGCGGCCAACAGGACCATGAGACTGACTATCGCGCGACGCTGGAACACACTTCCTCCATAGGATGGCCGGCGCCGCAGGGAGATCCTCGGCCGCAGTCGCCACCCGAAAACCCGTGAGAACGGATACCGGATGATCGCTATTGGTTGCGCGACTGTATTAGGCACGCAGCATACCACAAACAGGGGGAACTGATGCGATGTTGAGAAAGTGCCATATGTGCAAACAGGACAGTGAATTGTGTGGTATTGCGCGGCTAGTTTTTGGGGGGTGTCAGACTAGACGTTTCGGGAGGAAAAACCGTTAGCTGCGGTGGGAGGACCACAGGTGTGGCAGGGGGGTGTAGAGGAATTGGACGTCAAGCCTGAAGGGCGTTTTCGCTCAGCTGATTGGACGTTGGGCCGAGTCTGCTTTCGTCGAGTCCGGCCTTGATACGGCGCCCCCCAGCGTGAGCAGGCTCCCGTTGGTTTCCGGATCCTGCCTGATGGTCACCCAGAGCGGTGGGCCGTTGCGTTCGGCGTACAGGGAGATCGTTCCGTCGGACCCGCGATCGTCGTTGACCAGATTCCATTCCCCGCTGGTGAGCACCCGGCGATAGTACGACGCCATGGAGTCCGGCGTAAAGGCGCTCTTGAACGTGACCTGGAGCGCATCCGGGCCGCCGGACCGGTTCACCACCGTGGCCGCGGGGGGCAGCGGCAGATTCGGCATCGCTTCAGAGATGGCGATCGGCGGCGCGTCCTTGTCCTTGCAGCCGGCGAGGAGCCCGGCGGCAAGCGCTAAGATGCTGAGATGTCGCGGGATAGACATAGGGGATGGAGACTAGCCGAGCCGACGGGCGGGGTCAAGCGTTTGCGTTGCTCAACTCCGTGCCGGAGGCTAGCTTTGCCGAAATAAGACGGAAAGACGGAAAGACGGAAAGACGGAAAGACGGAAAGAAAAAACCCCGGGTTTGGCATCGGAGAGCGTATGGCTGGCCACAGCAAATGGAAACAGATCAAGCGGAAGAAAGCGGTCACTGACCAGCGTCGCGCCGCGAACTGGACCAAGGTGATCCGCGAAATCACTGTTGCCGCCAAGGCCGGCGGTGGCGACCCCAACGGCAACCCCCGGCTCCGCCTGGCCATCGATGCGGCCAAGGCGGTCAACATGCCGAACGACAACATCGACCGCGCAGTGAAGAAAGGCACCGGGGAGCTGGAAGGCAGCTCCTATGAAGAGGTGACCTACGAAGGTTACGGTCCCGGCGGAGCCGCGATCGTGATCGAGGCCTCCACCGACAACGCCAACCGCACGGTCGCCGAGATTCGCTTTGCCTTCAGCCGGAACGGGGGCAACCTCGGCGCGACGAATTCGGTGCTGTGGATGTTCGACAAGAAGGGCCAGATCTACATCGACGCCGAGAAATACGACGAAGACAAGGCGCTGGAAGCCGCGCTCGAGGCCGGGGCCGAGGACTTCGCGAAAGAGGGTGAGCAGTACATCGTTTCCACGACTCCCACCACGCTGCACTCGGTGCAGGATGGTCTCAAGTCCAGGAACATCGCCACCGAGTCCGCCGAAATCGCGATGGTGCCCAAGAACATGGTGCGGGTCGAGGGCAAGGACGCCGAGCGTATCCTCAAGCTGATGGAGGCGCTGGAAGAGCTGGACGACGTGGGCAAGGTCTTTTCGAATTTCGATATCGACGCCACTCAGCTGGCGGAAGCGTCCGCGTGAGAACGCCGGTCGCGCCTTGAAGGTCCTGGGGATCGATCCCGGCTCCGCGGTGGTCGGGTATGGCCTGGTCGAGGATGGGCGCGGCACTCCCCGGCTGCTCGAATGCGGCGTGATCCGGACCGGCACCGGAGAATCGCTGCCCGCCCGGCTCCGGATCATCAGTGACGGCATCACCGAGCTGATCGATCGCCACCACCCGGATGTCCTCGCCATTGAAGGCATTTTCTACAGCCGATACGCCCGTGCCACCATGGTCCTCGGTCACGCCCGGGGGGTCATCCTGCTGTGCGCCGAGATCGCCGGCGTCATCATCGCCGAGTATCCGCCGGCGGTGGTGAAGAAGACCGTGGTCGGACGGGGTGGCGCCATGAAAGCGCAGGTCGGCTACATGTGCGCCCAACTGCTTCGCCTGAAGACACCGCCCGAGCCGGCCGACGCGGCGGATGGAGTCGCGTTGGCACTGACCCACCTGCTCCGGCGGCGAGATCCCACGCCACGCCTCGCGCGGAGCAACGGCCGATGATCGCCACGGTCTCCGGCATTCTCACCGAGCGGGACGACGAGACCATCGTCATCCAGACCGACGGCGGAGTGGGCTACGCGGTCACCGTGCCGCTCGGCGTGTTCGAACGGCTTCCGTCCGCCGGTGCCCGGGTCAAGCTCTTCACCGAGCTGGTGGTGCGGGAGGACGGCTGGTTCCTCTATGGCTTTGATCGCGCCGGGGAACGCCGCATCTTTCAGCGGCTCCTCGGCGCCAGCGGGTTCGGTCCCCGCCTCGCGCTGGCGTTGCTCTCTACCCTGGGCCCCGATCGCACCGTCAAGAGCATCCGGAACAAGGATATCGCGGCGCTCTCCACGGTGAGCGGGATCGGCAGAAAAAAGGCCGAGAAACTGGTGGTGGAGCTGCAGGATCGCTTCGCGGATGTCGAAGCCGGCGGTGTGGAGCAGGAGCTGCGGCCGGCGGCCGGCGCGGTCCAGGCGCTCACCGCGCTTGGCTATACCGCTGCCGCCGCCGAAGAAGCGGTGCGCCACGCGATGAATGGTGGGAGTGACGAAGACACGGCGCTGATCGTGCGGCGCGCGCTGCAGTGGATTACCCAATCCCGCGGAGGCAAAGGATGACGGTGGTGGCGAGGACGGCCGAGTGGACCTGTACCCGGTGCGGCAGCACCAACCGCAAACTGGTGCCGGCGGGAGTCGAGGAAGTGGTGGACCGCTGCGTGTCCTGCAAGACGACCCATCTCGTCCGGGCCTCGGAACGCCCGGTGCGCTGGGACGCGAGGCTTGCCGGGTGACCACCAAGCTCCAGGTCACGACGCCGGAAGTCCTTCCCGAGGAAACCCGCGCGGAAGCCGCGCTCCGGCCTTCCCGGTTGGACGAGTTCGTGGGCCAGGAGCAGGTGAAGGCCTCGCTCCAGATCGCGATCGATGCGGCGCGGGCGCGAGGCGAAACGCTCGACCACCTGTTGTTCTTCGGACCGCCCGGACTGGGCAAGACCACGCTCGCCATGCTGGTCGCGCGGGAGATGGGCGTGCAGCTGAGGACCACGTCGGGCCCGGTGCTGGAGAAACCGGGGGACCTGGTCGGGATGCTGACCGGACTCGCCCCCGGCGACATCCTCTTCATCGACGAGATCCACCGGATGCGTCCCACGCTGGAAGAGTTTCTTTATCCGGCGATGGAAGATTTCCGGGTGGACGTGCGGATTTCCGAAGGTCCCCGGGCGCAAACCATCCCGATGAACATCGAGCGCTTCACCCTGATCGGCGCGACGACCCGCTTCGGCATGCTGACGCCGCCGATGCGCGCGCGGTTCGGCATGGTGGAACGCCTGAACTTCTATCCCGCGAACGAGCTCAAGACCATCGTCCTGCGGAGCGCCACGATTCTCTCGGTACCGATCGAGGACGAAGGCGCGACGGAGATCGCCAAGCGGAGCCGGGGCACGCCCCGGGTGGCGAACCGGCTGCTGCGCCGCGTCCGGGATTACGCGCAGGTCCGGGCCGACGGCACCGTCACCGCCCAGGTGGCCCGTGATGCGCTGGCGCGGCTGAACGTCGACGAATTCGGCCTGGATGACATGGATGCGCGCATTCTCACCACGATCATCGAGAAGTTCAGCGGCGGGCCGGTCGGTCTCAACACGATCGCAATTGCGGTGGGCGAAGACAGCGGGACGCTGGAAGAAGTGTATGAGCCCTACCTGATCCAGCAGGGGTTCCTGGAGCGGACGGCGCGGGGCCGCTGCGCCACGGCGCTGGCGTACCAGCGATTCGGGATCCAGCCGCCGGCGCAGCAGACCAGTATTTTCGAAGGGTGATGTGCGGCTAATGGCGAAGGAGGCGTCATCATGACCGTGCTCGCTCCCCGACTCTTTCCGGTGCTCCTGGTCGCGTCCGTGGCCATGGGGCTGGGCTGTACCGACGGTTCGAATTCGCCGGAGCAACCCGATCCGGCCGTGACGTTGTATGATCGCATCATCTTCTCCCGATACGACCCCGCCTCCTGCAATCCCGGCCCCTGCGCGGTATCCCTGTGGACGGCCAAACCGGACGGATCCAACCTCAAGCTCCTGGTCGACAGCCTGAACTGGCCGGAGAGCCCGGTGGTGTCACCGGATGGGCGCACCGTGGCGTTTGAGAACTGGGCCCGGTTGTACCTGGTGAATGCCGCCGGAAAGGACCAGCGGGAACTCGTCACTGGAATGGGGGCGGGCGTTTCTGGCCCCCGGTGGTCGCCCGATGGCCAGTGGATCCTGTTTTCCGGCCCCGACGCGGCGAGCGGAACCACCCAGATCTACCGCATCCGGCCCAATGGAACCGGGCTGGAGCTTCTGACGGACACCCTGCCCGGATATTCCGCCGACGCCGATTGGTCTCCCGGTGGGGATCAGATTGTTTATGTCCGCCTCAGGTTCAATCCGGTCGGTTACGGCAGCTCCCAATGGGCCGTTACGATGGATCTCGCGACCCGCACCGAGACGGTTGTAGTGGACAGCACTTCTGGGTTCAACGGTCGCAGCCCGTCATGGTCACCGGACGGGAAGACGATCACGTTCCTCGGATCGAATCCAAATCAGCCGAGTCTGTGGGCGATCTTGGGTCTTGACCTGAACACCGGTGATTACAGCTTCCTGGCCGATGCCCAGGGTAACCGACCCGCCATCTGGTCGCCGGACGGCACCATGCTTCTCTATGGCGCCGGAGATTTGTGGTTAATGGACGCAGACGGCGGCAACCAGCGACCCATCCTGGCGGATGGTATGGTCAACTTTGAAGCGTTCTGGACGCCAGCCTCGCCGCATCCCTGAGTGATTCGACCGATACCGGTGAGGCCTCCGCCCCCTATACGGGGAATATCAACCCCGGCAAAGCCAGACCCGTCACCCAATTCTCGCACACCGGTACATTAAAGGCCCCGCTATAATCCCTGCATGCCGCGCCACACCTCCGACTTCGACTATCCGCTTCCACCCGACCTCATCGCCCAGCACCCGCTCGAGCAGCGCGGCACCAGTCGCCTGCTGGTCATCCATCGTGATACCGGTGAGCTCGAAGATCGTGCCTTCGGCGACTTCCCTTCCCTGCTCACCCCCGGCGATCTCCTGGTCCTCAATACCACGCGGGTCCGCCATGCCCGCCTGATCGGCGCCCGCCCCTCCGGCGCCCCGGCCGAAGTCCTGCTGATTCACCCGGCAGCCGACGGCACCTGGATCGCCATGGGAAAACCGGGCAGCGCGCTCCGGCCCGGCCAACGCGTCACGCTCGGTGATGGAGTATTCGTGGAGACGGTTTCAGTCTACGAGAACGGCAATCGCTCGGTCCGCTTCATCGGCGCGAACGCCGACGAAGTCATCCGCCGCTTCGGGAGACTTCCTCTGCCGCCGTACATCGACCGGGAACCCGATGCCAGTGACGAAGCCGGCTATCAGACGGTCTACGCCGAGCGCGAAGGCAGCGTCGCCGCACCAACGGCGGGCCTCCATTTCACCAACGAAGGACTGCACCGCGTGCAGGCAAATGGTGTCGGCATCGCGCGGATCGATCTCGAGGTCGGCCCCGGGACCTTCAAGCCGGTTGAAACCGAAGACCTCGCCCGGCACCCCATGCATCCCGAGCGCTACGACATCAGCGCCGAGGTCGTGGCTCAGGTCGAGCGAACCAGGAGCGATGGCCGCCAGGTGTGGGCAGTGGGGACGACGGTGGTTCGCGCCCTCGAAAGCGCCGCGGCGGGAGGCAAGCTCCAGCCCGGTGCCGGCGAGACGTCGCTCATGATCACCCCGGGTTACCGGTTTCGGGCGGTGGACCGGCTGCTCACCAACTTTCACCTGCCCCGGTCAACCCTGCTGATGCTGGTCTCCGCCTTTGCCGGCCACGAGCTGGTCCTGCGCGCGTACCGGCATGCGGTGGAACAGCGCTACCGGTTCTACAGTTACGGCGACGCGATGGCGATCCTGTAGGGGCGCACAGCTGTGCGCCCCTACGAGTGCCCCGGTTTACATTCCCGCTCCATGTTCGAATTCAGCCTCCACGCCACCCAGGGCCACGCCCGCGCCGGCACCCTCTCCCTGCCGCACGGGACGGTGAACACCCCCGCGTTCATGCCGGTGGGTACCCACGGCGCCGTGCGAGGTCTTCATCCGGATGAAGTGCGCCGGGCCGGCGCCGAGATCATCCTGGGAAACACCTATCACCTGCACCTCCGGCCCGGCGAAGCGGTCATCCGCGAGTTGGGTGGCATCCAGCGCTTCACCGCCTGGAACGGTCCCGTGCTCACCGATTCCGGCGGATTCCAGGTCTTTTCCCTCGAAGCGCTCCGGAAGATCACCGAGACCGGGGTCACCTTTCAGAGTCACGTGGACGGCACCTACCGGACGCTGACGCCGGAATCCG
>JBDTTZ010000051.1:0-2147 GCA_040008015.1 Gemmatimonadota bacterium | reverse complement strand
TGTCACCTGTCACTTGTCACTGCCCCTATGGATTCCTCCGCCATCGAACGCGACCGCGACCGTTATCTCCGGGAATTGAGCGAGTTTCTCGCCATCCCGTCGATCAGCACCCTTCCGGACCGGGTGCCCGATACCCGCCGCGCCGCCGACTGGACCGCGAACCAGCTTCGTTCCCTGGGTTGCACCGTCAGCATCCTCGAGGGCCGGGGGCATCCCGTCGTCTGGGGTGAAAGCCCGAAGGTCGAGGGCAAACCTACCCTGCTGATCTACGGCCACTACGATGTGCAGCCCCCTGATCCGCTCGATCTCTGGGTCAGCCCTCCCTTCGAAGCAACCGTGCGAGATGGCAAGCTGTTCGCGCGCGGCGCCTCGGACGACAAGGGCCAGGTCTATTGTCTCATGAAGGCGTATGAAGCGGTGCGCGACAAGACCGGCATGCCGCCGATCAACGTGCACTGGCTGATCGAAGGCGAGGAGGAATGCGGCGGGAAGGTGATCTTCGACCTGCTGGAGAAGGAGCCGGAGCGGACCCGGGCCGATGCGGTGCTGGTCTGCGACATGAACTACTACGCCACCGGTTGGCCCGCCGTGTACACCGGGCTTCGGGGCCTGTGTTACACCGAGATCTCGGTGCGCACGCTCCAGAGCGACCTGCACTCCGGCACCTACGGCGGCGTGGCACCCAATGCCATCGAAACCCTGGTCCGCATCCTGGCTGGTTTGAAGGACGAAGACGGCCGGATCCGGGTTCGCGGTCTCTACAAGGCGGTGGAAGAGCCCAGCAAGGCGGAGTTGAAGAGCTGGAAGAAACTGCCCTTCGACAAGAAGAAATACCTGGAGGAGGAAGTGACCGGCAAGGCGCTCACCGGTCTCAAGGAGCACAGCATCCAGGAACGGACCTGGGCGCTGCCGACCCTCGAGATCCACGGCATCCGGGGCGGCTTCGTCGGCGATGGGGCCAAGACCGTAATCCCGGCCCAGGCCACCGCCAAGGTAAGCCTTCGCCTGGTGCCAGGGCACTCGGTGGCCAAGGTCGAGAAACAGCTGCGGCGAGAAGTCGAAGCCCTGGCTCCGAAGTACGCCGAGGTGGAGGTGAAGTTCCTCCATGGCGGCGAGCCGGTGCACATGGACCTGGACCACCCGATCTTCGAAGTGCTGGACGAAGCGTTTGAGTCAGTGGTGGGACAGGCCGCGGTCCGAGTCCGTGCCGGCGGCTCCATTCCGGTGATTACCGAGCTGGCCAAGGGAGGCGCGCCGGTGTTGCTCACCGGTATCGGGCTGCCCGACGACCGGTTGCACGCGCCGAACGAAAAGCTCGATCTCCAGCAGTTGTGGGACGGGATCCAGGTGTTCGGGAGGTTTTTCGAGCTGATGGGGGAGACGGAGTTTACGGGAGACGGCAAGGATACTGAGAAGTAAGCTAACCGCTCACTTCTTGAGCTCTTCTTATTCAGGGTTCGGTTCTATTCCCGTCGCCGGGGTGTCCCGGTTTGCCGTGCCGGGCTTCACCGCGTCGGCCCGCGCATGCAGTTCTTCCACACCCAGCAGCGCCCGCACCGACGCGATGAGCCCCGCCACCACGTCCTCGGCCCAGTAGTCGTCCGGCCGATCCGCGGCCGGCAGCGAACCTGCGCGCGACTCCAGGTACCGAATCGCAGTATTCACCCACTCGGTCTGCGCGGCGGGAACCACGGCCCAGGAACCGGTGGACTTGAGCTCCATCTCGTTGAGCGCAGCCAGTTCCGGCTCCAAGTCCTTGGTAACAACCGCCGAGGTGAGCCGCTCCGCGACGCCGGCCAGCACCGCCTGGCGCTCCGAGTCGAACGGCTCAGGCAGTGGAGCGAGATAGTGCCGCTGGTCGGCCACCATTTCGGCCAGCCTGATGCACACGGCGCGGACCGGCGGGCCCAGGGCGGCCGGGGCTTCCTTGGCCCAGCTGCCGGCGGCGCGAAGGATAACCGCGACCCGTTCCTCGATCTGTGTCTCGCGCGATCTGCGCTCGCTTGACTCCGACATATAATGGAAAAACGCCCCACCGCCCCCTAAAAACAAGCGCCGCCCTGATCGGGCGGCTAAGTGGTTGCGGTGTATAACGCAAGTCAGGTTCGGGGGCCTCGCCGCATCCGCACCGGGTCGGGCCGGCCATA
>JBDTTZ010000050.1:0-8561 GCA_040008015.1 Gemmatimonadota bacterium | reverse complement strand
CGACACTTCGTGATGATCCGGGAGCCGACCGACAACGCGGGTGGAACCGTGGTGTTCGTGGAGAACTGGTTCGAGGAACTCAGGGCTAAGTTGAGGGCCAAACATTGAGCCCGGCACTCGATCGACTCACCGCCGCCCTCGCCGACCGCTACCGCCTCGAGCGGGAGCTGGGGCAGGGCGGCATGGCCACGGTCTACCTCGCCCAGGACCTCAAGCACGACCGCAAGGTCGCGCTCAAGGTGCTGCGACCGGAGATCTCTGCGTCGATCGCCGCCGAGCGGTTCCTTCAGGAGATCAAGCTCGCCGCGGGTCTCAATCATCCGCACATCCTACCCGTCTATGACTCGGGTAAGGTCGGCGAGCTGCTCTTCTATGTCATGCCGAATATGGAAGGCCGCTCGCTGCGCCACCGGCTGGATCAGGAACGCCAGCTGCCCCTGGAGGAGGCGTTGAGGATCACCCGGGAGGTCGCCTCCGCACTGGATTACGCCCATCGTCACCAGGTGGTGCACCGGGACATCAAACCGGAGAATATCCTGCTCCATGAAGGCGCAGCCGTGGTAGCTGATTTCGGGATCGGAAAGGCGCTTTCGGGCGGCGGCTCTATTACCCAGACCGGAATGATCGTCGGGACTCCTGCCTACATGAGCCCGGAACAGGCCAGCGGAGAGGCCGAAGTGGACGGCCGGAGCGACCTGTACAGCCTGGGCTGCGTCCTGTATGAAATGCTGACCGGCGAACAGCCGTTCACGGGGCCCACGGCACAGGCGATCATGGCGAAACGGTTCATTTCGGCGGTGCCGCGAGTGCGGGTGACCCGCGATGTGCCCCAGGCCGTGGATGACCTGGTGACTCGTGCGCTGTCCCGTACACCGGTGGATCGATTCCCTACAGCGGCGGAATTCGTCACGGCACTCCAGCATGTGGCCCGGGAGACCGGTTCCGGCAGAGCGCGCCCGCCGGGGGAACTCACCGGCGCGGCCGCGCCCAAGGCCATCGCCGTCCTGCCGCTCACCAACATGAGCGCCGATCCCGAGAATGAATACTTCAGTGACGGCATGACCGAGGAAATCATCAACGCGCTGGCCAAGGTGCCGGGAACCCAGGTCGCCTCGCGCACCTCCTGCTTCGCCTTCAAGGGCAAGGAGGTGGACATCCGGCAGGTGGGCGAGAAACTCGGGGTCACCTCGGTACTGGAGGGGAGTGTCCGGAAGGTGGGGAACAAGATTCGGGTGACGGCGCAGCTGATTAATGTCGAGAATGGATACCACCTGTGGTCCGAGACCTACGATCGCCAGCTGGAGGATGTCTTCGCCATTCAGGATGAGATCTCGCGGGCCATCGTGGACGCCCTGAAGCTGCGGCTCAGCGGCGGCGGCGAGCCGCTGGTGGTGCCGACCAAGAACATCGAAGCGTACAACCTCTACCTCAAGGGCCGCTTCTTCTTCAGCAAGGACACCGAGCCGGCGCTGCAGAAGGCGTTGGAATTCTTCCAGCTCGCCCTGCTTCAGGATCCCGCCTTCGCGCGAGCCTACGCCGGGATTGCCGATGTATGGTGCAACCTCGCCGATGATTGGGTGGCCCCCGACGATGCCTACCCCAGGGCCAAGGCCGCCGCCGAACGCGCGTTGCAGCGCGATGCTCAACTCGCCGAGGCCATGACGTCGATTGGCAAGGTGCTCTGCTGGCATGAGTGGAATTTCCCGGGGGCCGAGCAGGTGCTGGATCGAGCGGTGGCGCTGAGCCCCAATTATGCCGAGGCCCACTACGTCCACGGCACCGCGCTGCCCCTCGTGGGACGACTGGAGGAAGCGATCGAAGCGCTGAAGAAAGCGATGACGCTGGATCCGCTCTCGGCGCATTTCAGCAGTTGGCTGGCCCGATTCTACCTCTACGCCGGGGATGCCGCCGGCGCCATCGCCCAGGGACACAAAACGCTCGAGCTGGACGAGCTCAACCTTCGCGCACCACATTTCATCGGCTCGGCATACCTGCAGCAGGGCGATGCCGAAACTGCCCTGCAGTGGTACCGGAGGGGCCAGGGGCTGGAGCGGGCCGTCCGCTCCTACGATGCGATGATCGTGCGTGCCCTTGCGGCTTTGGGTCGTCGGGACGAGGCCGAGCCCATCATGAGCCGGCTGGATGAAGAGTCGAAGCAGCACTACGTGCGTGCCGATATCCTCGCCATGGGCTATGCCGCTATGGGGGATCGCGACCGCGCCTTCGACTGCCTGGAACGAGCCTTCCAGTCCCGATCGGCCGGCTTGATCTATCTCCACCTGGATCCAGCCTACCAGCCGCTGCGCGACGATCCACGGTTTGGCGACCTGGTCCAGCGGATTGGGGTGCGGTGATGAATGACTGACACCCTGACTCGACTCACCGCCGCCCTGGCCGACCGCTACCGCATCGAGCGGGAGCTGGGACAGGGCGGCATGGCCACGGTCTACCTGGCTCACGACGTCCGACATGACCGCAAGGTGGCGCTCAAGGTCCTGCGCCCCGAGCTGGCCGCGATCCTGGGTGGCGAGCGGTTCCTGGCCGAGATCAAGACCACCGCTAATCTCCAGCATCCGCACATCCTGAGCCTGTTCGACTCCGGCGAAGCGGAAGGGCTGGTCTACTACGTCATGCCCTATGTCGAGGGCGAATCGCTACGCGACCGGCTGAACCGGGAGAAGCAGCTCCCGCTGGACGACGCCCTCCAGACCGCGCGTGAGGTGGCCGATGCGCTGGGGCACGCGCACGCCCGCGGGGTGATCCACCGCGACATCAAGCCGGAGAACATCCTGCTGGAGTCGGGTCACGCCGTGGTGGCTGATTTCGGCATCGCCAAGGCGATCACCGCCGCCGGGGGCACGTCGCTCACCGAGACCGGCATGGCTATCGGCACCCCGGGCTACATGAGCCCGGAACAGTCCGTGGGGGAAGTGGTCGATGGCCGGAGCGACATCTACGCGCTGGGGTGCGTGCTGTACGAGATGCTGGCCGGTGAGCCGCCCTACACCGGCCCCAGTGCGCAGGCCATCATCGCCAAACGGCTGTCCGAGCCCCTGCCACAGCTGAGAACGGTTCGAGAGTCGGTACCGCCCGGCATCGAGGCGGTGGTGCGCCGGGCGCTGGCCAGAGTTCCGGCCGACCGCTTTGCCACCGCGGAGCAGTTCCGGGCTGCGCTCCATCCGGCCATGTCGGGGCCGAGGTGGGTCGAGCAACCCTCCGGGCCGTGGCGCGTGCTGGGGCTCTATGCGCTTGCCTCGGTGGCTCTGCTGGGAGCCGTCCAGGTGACGACCAGGTGGATAGTCCTCCCCGGCTGGGTCGTACCCGGCGCCGGCGCCCTGCTGCTGCTCGGTCTGCCCATCGTCATGATCAGCATGCTGGTCCAGCGGGGCGCGCTGCGGCCGCCGACCGGGCTGGCGCGGCTCTTTGCCTGGCGCCGGACGCTGCTGGGCGGCGTGATTGCCCTTGCCGCCTGGGGTATCGCGGTGACCGCCTACATGCTCCTCCGCAGCCGCTCCCCGGCAGACACCGCCGCATCCGGGACCGCCATCGCGGTGCTGCCCTTCGAGGTGACCGGACTGGATTCAACCATCTGGCAATGGGGCGCGGCGAACCTGGTCTCCGCGAATCTGGACGGGATTGGCACGCTTCGACGGGTCGATTCGCGCACGCTGGAGAGCCGCTGGAGGGTTCGCCCCGCCCTTTCGAGTACCGGGCCGGTCCAGGATGGCATCGACGTCGCGCGGAAGCTGGGCGCCCGCTATGTCCTTGTCCCTTCCATGGTCAATGCCGGAGGGTCGCTGCGGATCACTGCCGATCTCTACGACGCCCAATCCGGCAGGCAGCTGGGCCCCTCGGTTCAGGTGGCCGGCTCCGCCGACAGCATTCCTGTCCTCCTCGATCGGCTCAGCATCGAGATCCTGCGGGGTACTCCCCTGGTTTCCGAGGTCGCCCAGGTGCCGCAGGTGAGCCTCGCCCGGGTATTCAGCTCGTCACCCGAAGCGATGAAGGCCTATCTGGCGGGTGACGAGCTGTACCGGCGGTCCCGGTGGCAGGAGGCCATTGGGCAGTTCAATCACGCCACCGAGTTGGATTCCACCTTCGCGTCAGCCTGGTTCCGCCTGTCCCTCGCCCAGGGATGGCTCTTGAACACTGGCGAACGGCTGGAGTACGCCCGGCGGGCCGTCCGCTTCAGCGACCGGCTGCCGGAGCGGGAACAGCTCCTGGTGCGCGGCTTGGAGGCACTGGCCGCCGGAGACCCTCGCAGCGTCGGCACCCTCCAGGAGTATACCCGGCGCTACCCGGACGACGTCGAAGGCTGGACCCTGCTGGGCCACGCGTACTTCTACTACAACGGCCTCCGTCTCGAGCCGCTCGACCAGTTCCGGTCGGCACTTGCCCGCGCGATCGAGCTCAGCCCCTATTTCGGTCCGGCGTATGTCGATCTTCTGACGGACGCCTTCCATCGGGGAGACAGCGCCACCCTCCGTCGGCTCCTGCCGGGATACCGCCGTATCGACTCGCAGTCAGACTTCTGCGTCGGCTTCGAGCTGGCCTACGCCCTGGCCTTCGGCGACAGCGCCCAGTATCGCTGGGCCATCGGTGCGATCGATACTCTGGGAGCGGCGCCATTCCAGCCGGTGGCCTGTACGGCCTTCAACCTTCTCAGCTCGCCGGACTACGAACAGCCGCTTCAGGTAGTCCTCCGGTCGATGGTCCGTCCGACCCGTCCGCCGGACGCGCGGGCCTTGGGGGAGTGGATCCGTGCGGGCGACCTGGTTCAGCATGGACGAATCCGCCAGGCGCAGACGCTTCTGGACGCCAAGAGTCAACCCGACGCAGGCATCTATCCGCTGGCCATGCGAGTCATGCTCGGGGTGACCCACTATGCCGACAGCGATGCGGTGCAACGGGTCGGCCGGGCGCTCCAGGACAGTCCGCACCGGCAGGCTTCGTTCTGGACCGGGGCGCTCGTGGCGGCCGGTCAACAGACGGGGAAGATTCGTCAGGCGGGGCTCCAGCTTCGGGAACAGGCTCGCGTGCTGGAGTCGGCCGGAGACAGTCTGGGAGCCTCGGGCAACCGGACGGCGGCCATGGCGCTGGGGCTCTACGCCGAGTTGCGCAGGGCGCCACGCGAAACAACGGTACGCCAAATCATTGAGCTGCTGCCGGGGCTGGGCTGGTCGGATGATGTCTTCCCTTCGCGGCTGCTGCGCTACGAGGTGGGACGCGCCTTGCTGGGGCTGGGGCGGGCGGCGGAGGCGCAACGCGTGTTCGAGGGCTTTAACTACGAAGACTTGAGCGGCGAGTACGCCGCTCCGGTGGAGTACTACCTCGGCCGGGTCGCGGAGGAGCAGGGATCCACCGAGGCCCGGGTGCACTATCAGCGGTTCATCCGCTGGTGGGAACATGCCGATCCCGAACTCCAGCCATGGCGTCAGGATGCCCGGAACCGCCTGGCCCGCATGACGATGGAACCGCAAGCCCCGAGGTGAACGGCCAATGGTCACGCGAATGAACAGCCACGGAGTGAACGGCAACGGGAACAGCGGCGTATGAGCAAGGCTGTCACGCGGCTCATCGCGGCCCTGGCCGACCGCTACCGCCTCGAGCGGGAGCTGGGCGCCGGCGGCATGGCGACGGTGTATCTCGCCGAGGACCTGAAGCATCATCGAAGGGTCGCCATCAAGGTGCTGCGGCCCGAACTCGCTGCAGTGATCGGTGCCGAACGATTCCTCCGCGAGATCCAGACGATCGCAAATCTGCAGCATCCCCATATCCTCGGGTTGATCGATTCCGGCGAGGTGAACGGTACGGCGTATTACGTCATGCCGTTTGTCGAAGGGGAGAGCCTGCGCGACCGGCTTTCCCGGGAGAAACAGCTTCCGGTCGGCGACGCTGTCCGGCTCGCAACGGAGGTGGCCGCCGCCCTCGACTACGCTCACCGCCACGGGGTCATCCATCGGGATATCAAGCCCGAGAACATCCTGCTGCACGACGGGCAGGCACTGGTGGCGGACTTCGGGATCGCGCTGGCGGTCAGCTCGGCGGGCGGCAGCCGGATGACGGAGACCGGGATGAGCCTGGGGACGCCGCACTACATGAGCCCCGAGCAGGCGATGGGGGAGCGGGAAATCACGGCGCGGTCGGACGTGTATGCGCTGGGGGCGGTAACCTACGAGATGCTGACCGGGGACCCGCCGTTCACCGGGAGCACGGCGCAGGCGATCGTGGCCAAGGTAGTTACGGAGAAGCCGGTTCCGCCGCGCCGGCAGCGGGAGACAGTCCCGGAGGCGGTGGAGGAAGCAGTGCTCACAGCTCTGCAGAAGCTCCCGGCCGACCGGTTCGGGAGTGCGGCGGAGTTCAGCGCGGCGCTTCGCCACACTGGCACGACTTCGGCGTCGCAGATCACCGTCCGTCGCGGTGCAGCGGACCGGACCTCTCGCCTTGCCTGGCTTGCCGCGCTGGTAGCGCTGGGCGCCCTCGCCGCATGGGGATGGTTCCGGCCCGCGCCAAGGGTGGTCGAGGCCCTGCCGCTCCGGGTGAGTATCTCAGCGCCGACCCTTGGGGGAGCCTCGACGGCGTTGCAGCGCCAGTTGGCCATCACCCCCGACGGCAGCACCCTCCTCTATACGGCGATAGCTCCGGACGGCGAGAACCGTACGATGCGGCTCGCCCTCGCTGACACGGCGGCCACAGTGATCCCCCTGGTGGTGCCATTCCTGGCGGACTACGTGATCTCGCCCGACGGGCGCGAATTCATCGGCTCGGTGGGCTTCTCGCAGATGTACCGCTATCCCATCGGCGGTGGCAGCGGGCGCCCCCTGCCGGCCGACATCGCCGTCGGCCAGATGGCATGGGGCCCCGACGGCACCCTCTGGATCAGCGCTAATTCCGACGTCGAGCGGGGGCTGGTGCGCCTCGGCGCCGACGGCACCATCACCCGGCCGTTCGGGCCCAAGAGCAGCGAATACTTGATGACGCAGGTGCTGCCCGACGGACGCACCGCCCTCGCGACACGGGTGCCGCAGGGTGTCAGTGCCGGCGCCGTGCTTCTCGTCAACCTCGAGAGCGGGCAGGCGACCGAGCTGATCAACCGCCCCATTGTGGAGGCGCGCTACACCTCGGGATACCTGGTGCTGGCTCTTCCCGATGGTACGCTTGAGGCCGCCCCGTTCGACCCGAAGCGGAAGCAGCTCCTCGGCGAGCCGGTGCAGTTCGCCACCGGCGTCAGTACCCCCGTGAGCGGGGTAGCCCAGTTTGCCGTCGCGAGCAACGGGACGGTCGCCTACGTCCCCGAGGCTGCCCGCAGCCTCATGCTGGTGGACCGGCAGGGTCGGACCCGGGCGGCCACTCCCGAACGCCGCAACTTCCACGCGCCGGTGTTTGCGCCCAATGGTCGCCGCCTTTCAACCGATTTCACCTCGGCCGACGGTCGCGACGTCTGGACGCTCGATCTCGCCGATGGCCGGTTGAGCCGGGCCACCTTTGACCGCGATGGCCACGACGCCACGTGGACCCCCGACGGCAGCGCGCTGACCTACCTCTCCAGCAAGTCCGGGACGCTCGGCATCTACCGGGTACGTCCCGGCCAGGCCGAGCCGGCCGATTCGCTCCTCGCCTCCACCTCGCTGGGCTACACCGGGGTTTGGCTCCCCGACGGCGGCGCGCTGGTTACCGTGGCCAACTCGCTCCGACCGGGTTCGCGCGGTGACATCGCCATCGTTCGGAACGCCGGCCGCGGGCCGATCGAGCCATTGGTCGCCACCCGCTTCGAGGAGGCGAGTCCCGCCGTGTCGCCCGACGGCCGCTGGCTAGCCTTCACGTCCGATCAGTCGGGGCGCAGCGAGGTCTACCTCCGTCCTCTGGTGGGCGAGGGCGACCAGGTGCAGGTCTCGGTGGGTGGTGGGATCGAGCCGGTATGGAACCGGAATGGCCGGGAGCTGTTCTACCGTGCCGGCCCAGGCGCGGGGCCGGATCTTACGGCCGCCGCGCTCGCCTTCACTCCAACTGTTAGAGTCACCGGGCGCACCACTCTCTTCAGCGTCGCCGGGATGGCGACCGGCGCGCCGCACGTGAACTACGACGTCTCGCCCGACGGCCAGACCTTCGTGATGGTCGGCTTCAATCAGGCGGCACGGATCGTCATCATCCAGAACCTGCCGGCGCTGATCGCGAAGCTGCGCGGCGGAAGCGGGAGTATTCGATGAGTGCCGCACTCGGGCAGTTGACCGCGGCGCTGGCCGACCGCTACCGCATCGCGCGGGAGCTGGGGCAGGGGGGCATGGCGACCGTGTATCTCGCCGAAGACCTCAAGCACCATCGCAAGGTCGCCATCAAGGTGCTGCGGCCGGAGCTGGCCGCCGTGATCGGCGCCGAGCGCTTCCTTCGGGAAATCCAGACCATCGCCGCGCTGCAGCATCCCCACATCCTCGGCTTGATCGACAGCGGCGAGGTGCAGGGGACCGCGTATTACGTCATGCCCTACGTCGAAGGCGAGAGTCTGCGTGACCGGCTGTCCCGGGAGAAGCAGCTTCCCATCGGCGACGCGGTCCGGCTCGCCG